>JAUIFC010000272.1 GCA_030429455.1 Bacteroidia bacterium
TGACTATATCAAAATGTACTTACTGCATCATGATTCTGTTACAAAAGAATCGCTGAGGCTATTGGCAGGTAATACTCAACACGGAAGAGCTTACGTATGGAACACTTATAATTATGATGAAGCTAAAAAAATGTTATATCATAGCGGAGGAACTTACGGACAATCCTCTTGGATAGCTTTATACCCAAACCAAGGCATAGGTATTTTTTTAGTTACTGATGTTTCAACTGACAATTCTCAAGGCGACCTTAATGAATTATCAAATGGAATTATTGGTAAATTAATCGATTAATTTTAATAAACTGGTTTCAACAACTAAGTTTTTCCCGATATGCATCGAGACCAGCTGTTGCATCCGCAGGACAGCCTGTCCGCTTTTTTTGGCGGAAACAATGAAAAATTGGGTTTAACCCTTTTACCGAAATTTGAGTATCAGGACAGGTTTAACCTGGTCGATTCAGCTAAAAGTTTGGAAAATTATTATGACCCGTCCTTTGACTTTAGGTAAAGTTCCGTATGAATTTCAAAGAAGCTTTTCATTTTTCGATTCATGTTTATAAACAGTCTTCCATTTTCAGCTTTTATTGAAACTTTTCTTCCATTAATGCTATAATTCCCTTGTAATTTGGTTTGAATATCCTCCGAAACTGCTGTTCTTTGTGTGCTATTTTCATAGCCTATAACTGCATCAATCCAAGGGTCTTTTTTTGCCTTATATTCTGAAAATGCAAACCTAATAGTTTCATCTGGAGACAAATAGACTTTGTTATCTTGCTCCCAACTCGTTGGCCACAACGTATGAGTCAAAGACACATTGAGGCCTAAATTGGGCAGTGTGATATATTTTGTGTCGCCAACAGTATTAGGATCCTCCGCTGTAGGTTGACCAAGGATAACCGCCTTGGTGTTAAGTCTTAAAATTGATGCCAATTCCAACAAAGTTCCTCGTGTCGCTCTACTCGTTAATACAAACAGTTTACCTCTTTCGTTAATTTGAGATTCACGTAATAAATCGGTCAGTTTCTTTAGTTTAAACCCATTTCCACCGCCGCCATATCGCAAATCCAAAATAATTTTGTTTGCTTTTCCATCTTTTATTTGGTCTTCTATTCTATCGACAAAACCGCCAAAGGATTCTCCTTCTTCACCGTTGTGTGTTGAACCATTGTATTGAAATTTGGAATCATTTGGCAAGTCTCTAGACAATTTCACATAATCGTTGATTGAACTGCTATTGAACTTAGCCATTTTTCCATCAGCAAATTCTAACTCTATACTTTCATCATGTGTTCCCAGACCCATCGTTTTAAGGACTAAGGGCATAAACCCATAAGCCTGAAAGAGATGTTTTTTATAATAACTATTATCAGCATTAACAACGTTTTGTAAAGCTTCAAATACCTTATCTATAGAGTTCTGGTTAATCTTTACAATCTCTTTTCCGATGTAAGAGGAGTAGTTCTCAGAGGCATCTAAAACATATAAACCATCATCAAACCAATAGGTTTTAATGGGTAAAATTTCTAAATCTAAGCCTGTCTGAAAAAAAGGAACATTGCAACCTTCGTCTTCCAATGTGTTTAATAAATATTGAAGTGCCCAAATCTTATCTTCTTTCAAATGACCAATGTCGTTATCCATAATGATGTTGTAAATGCTATCAAATGCCTTTTGACGTTCAGCTATTTCGTACAGTGGAACGGTTTTTTCAACTTGTTTTTTTAAAAACTTTACGTCCTCTAACCAAGCGTTTTGACTTATATCAAAATTGAGCTTTTGAGCATTGACTTTAGAAACCAAAAGGACAACACTCAATATTAATAACCTAATGATTTTCATTATGAATTGATTTTAGATTATTGAATATCCATAATCACACCTAATTTATTATATTTGACTTAATCTGAATTGGAAAAGGCTTTTTTGCCTTAGCACTGAAGGATATACAAACATGTTGTAAGCAATTGAAGATAAAATGACCTTAAAAATATTTTTTACAATCTTCCTCTTCAGTTTTGTTTCACAATCATTCTCGCAGTACGAAGTTTTAGATGATAATATAGTTACGCGTGAAATTCCCGAAGATTGGAAAAACTCCCAAAATTACCCCGACTTTTTTTTATTTTCGAATAATACTGAACTATTTCTCAATATCCGTGACGTGAATAACGAATGGAAAACTGTACAATTATTTGATCATAATCCCAATATCATTAAGGGCGTATCGATTTCAGGAGCAATCGTATTTAACGAAAAAACAGATGCAGAAATAAATCTCCTTTACTTGAAATGGGATTTCGAACTTCATCACTCATGGGGCAATGGAGGTTTTGGATCAAACGAGAAACACATTCAGGTCATTGATCTTGATAAAGGCAATTTGGTCTTTGAATTCACCACGTTCTATCAAACCAATGGAAACGAAAGTTGGAGTGATGCTGAAGGCACAATTTCTAGAACTGAATACCATTGCGAATACACCGTTGATTACGAATTTAATAATAATAGCATATCAATACGTTCAATAAATGTATCAAGTTCCAATGTTAAATCTTGGGCAGACAATGGAGAAGAATTGCAAAAAACCAAAGATGAGGAAAATAATGACTGCAAACCAGAAATAGTTGAAGGGACATATATTTACGATGGAAATAGGTTTATCCTGAAAGAAAAAAAATAAAAACCAAGAAAGCTTAGCCTTCATAATGAGAATGAACTTTACACAAACCTTCATTATTTTTCATTACATTTGACTTAATTTAAATAGTTAAAAGCACTTTTACTACACAACTTTAGGATACCCAAAAACTTTAACCACAATGCCGAAGTTGATAAAACCGATTTTGGTGGTCAAGAAGAAAATACAAAAAGAAGAAAAACATTAACAAAAAACTTGTTGTGATAGTATTAAAGAAGAAGATTATTGGTGTGTCTAGGCTCTACGCATGGGAAATCACAAATACAAGTGCCAAGCAATTAAGCGATTTACAAGACTATTTAAACGAATACTGCTGTCGATTTAATAGGAGCTTTATGAAAGAAAACACTATTGATGACCTGATGAAAAGGATGTTTGTAGTCGAATCTTGCTACATATATAATTTTAGCAATTAAATGCCTAAATCAAAACAATCATAAATTATTAAAGAATGATAGCCTTATTAGACCCATCATTACAATACCATAACAATATTGACTCTAATAATTTAGGTGATGTGGTTATCAGAAAATCTGTTGAAAGAATTATTGGAGAAATTTTTCCAAATCATGAAATCATAAGAATTTCTACACACGATTATTTGAAAGTAGAACATTATAAAATTTTAAGAGACAGCGACTTCAAAATTATAGGTGGTTCTAATCTACTGTGTGGAGATATTATAAAGTATAATCAATGGAAAGTTAACTCTAAAAAAAGTTTATACTTCTTATATCCAAAAATTAAGGATATAATTCTTTTAGGTACTGGTTGGTGGCAATATCAAAAGAATCCTACACTGATAACAAAACTTTTTTATAACCAAGTTCTAA
>JAUIFC010000273.1 GCA_030429455.1 Bacteroidia bacterium
GTCAAAAAATAGCTTTTTTAGATACGCCAGGTCACGAGGCTTTTACTGCAATGCGAGCCAGAGGAGCTAAAGTAACAGACATTGCCATTATTGTCATTGCTGCCGATGACGACGTCAAACCGCAAACAAAAGAAGCCATCTCGCATGCCCAAGCAGCAGATGTTCCTATTGTTTTTGCTATAAACAAAATAGACCTTCCAACTGCTAATCCAGAAAAAGTTAAAGAATCTTTGGCTGCAATGAATTTGTTGGTTGAAGATTGGGGTGGAAAAATCCAATCTCATGATATTTCGGCTAAAAAAGGATTGGGTGTTGAAGAGTTATTGGAAAAAGTCCTTCTCGAAGCAGAACTTTTAGACCTTAAAGCCAATCCAAACAGATTAGCGCAAGGAACAGTTGTCGAAGCATTTTTGGATAAAGGTAAAGGATATGTATCAACAATATTAGTCCAAACTGGAACACTTAAAGTTGGCGACTATATTTTGGCTGGAACGACTTCAGGTAAGGTGAAAGCGATGCATGATGAACGTGGAAATAGAATTAAAGAGGCTGGACCATCTACTCCAGTTTCTATCTTAGGTCTTGACGGTGCTCCACAAGCTGGTGACACATTTAGAGTAATGGACGATGAGAGAGAAGCAAAAGAAATTGCATCCAAACGAACACAGTTGTTAAGAGAACAAAGTGTAAGAACACAGAAACATATTACACTGGATGAAATAGGTAGACGTATAGCACTTGGTGATTTCCAAGAACTCAACATTATTATAAAAGCCGATGTGGATGGTTCTGTTGAAGCTTTATCCGATAGTTTGCAAAAACTATCCACGGATGAGATTCAGGTAAACATTATTCACAAAGGTGTTGGTGCTATTACTGAAAGTGACGTGTTATTAGCTTCTGCATCAGATGCAATCATAATAGGCTTTAACGTAAGAGCTGCGGGAACTGCGGGAACTATTGCAGATAAGGAAGAAATAGACATTAGTACTTATTCTATCATATACGATGCTATAAATGACATTAAGGACGCCATGGAAGGCCTTCTTTCGCCTGAACTTAAAGAAGAAGTTACTGGAAATGCAGAAATAAGAGAGACCTTTAAAATTTCTAAAATTGGAACAATTGCAGGCTGTATGGTGACTTCTGGTAAAGTATATAGAAAATCTCAAATCCGTTTAATCAGAGACGGCATAGTTATACATACAGGACAATTAGAAGCACTTAGACGATTTAAAGATGATGTCAAAGAAGTTTCTAAGGGTTATGATTGTGGTATGCAACTTAAAGGTTACAACGATATTCAAATAGGCGATATAATAGAAGCCTTTAGAGAAGTTGAAGTTCAAAAGACTTTGTAACTAAAATCATAAAACATAAGTACTTGAAACACCTGAAATGTCAGGTGTTTTTTTATTTAGGCTTGTTCGAATCATCAGAATTGAGAATTGAATTCAAAGTTTTGTATCTCAAATCTTGGAGAGATTTTTCATCTGATGTAAAATAAATAATCCTTTTTACATTGGGTAGCAGATCAAAGTAATTGTCAGAAAAATGTCCCTTTTTATCTGTATACAGAAAAACATCTTTTTGAAAGACAGAACTGTATAATTCCAATTTAAAACCTTCTGCAATTTTTGAAATTTCAATATGAATGGGAAGATTCTTTAAATCCATGTCTTTAGGTTTTACAAAGAAAAACTTTGACGAATGACCATTATAGCTAGAAACTAAAACGGATTTATATTTATCAAAATCTATTGATTGCAATGGTATTTCTGAAACAATCGTCGAAATATCTGGCTCGACGTTTACTTTCTTAGCATATTCCCATTTAATATTTCCATCAAAATCTAAGATTTGCATTTTAAAATTACCTTTTAGTTCTTCAAAATTGTCATTCACTATCCATGTTTTTAAAGTATCCTCTTCGACCTTAGACGATATCAAAATATTATCAAAACTTCTTTTAGCTTTATAATGCAAGGCTTTCCAATTTCCAAAAAAACCAATGCTGCTCCAAGATACTGCTGGCCAACAATCGTTAAGTTGCCAATAAAGCGTTCCCATATTATATGGCTTTGATCGGCGTTGAGCTTCAATCCCTTTGGTTATACCATAAGCTTGTAATAATTGACTGATATAAACATAATTTTCAGCATTTTTGGGAATTGGAAAATCGCGTTTCATGTATTTTTCAATTAACTGAAAACCTCTTTTATGTTTTTGATGGTTGCTAAAACCTTCAGATGAAATCTCTATAGAATCATTTTGGTTGATGTATTTAATAGTTTCATAGCTTGGAAAAGATTGAAAACCAAATTCGCTCATAAATCGAGGCACATTTTCTTCTAAATGTTCAAACGGAAAGGCATCGTGCCAAATCCACCAATCGTGCGCATCTCCTTCGGTTTTGTATTTAGGATTTCCACGACCATACTTTGGTGAAGATTCCCAGTAATCTGTGTCAGCATACTTCTTGACGGTTTGAGGCAAAATCGAATCGAATACCTTCAAATAATTGTTCCAAATCTCCTCTTTTTCCTTTTCTGATCTTCCTGACTGCCAACCCCATCGATTCCAACCTTCTGAATTTTCATTATTTCCACACCACAATGCAATCGAAGGATGCTTTCGTAATCGCTTGACATTATCTATAGCTTCTTGTTCTACATTATCTAAAAACGCAGTGTCGCCAGGATACATGGCACAGGCAAACATAAAATCTTGCCAGACCAATATGCCTTTTTCATCACAAAGCTTATAGAAATTATCATTCTCGTAAATACCACCACCCCAAACTCTTAACATATTCATATTTGCATCTACGACATCGTCTAATAGACTTTTGTAGTCCTTTTCCTCTACTCTATTTTGAAAACTATGCTGTGGAATATAATTCGCGCCTTTAGCATATAAGGCATTTCCATTGACTTTAAAATAAAACGTTTCTCCTATTGAATCTTGTTCAGTTACAAGCTGAATCTGTCGAATACCATGTTTAACAGATACACTATCTAAAATTTGCTTTCCATTTCTTGCTACAACTTTTATATCATATAAATACGGATTCCCAATATTATGAGGCCACCAAAGTTTGGGATTTTTGACTTCAACATTTGTTATATAACTGGCTCCTTTGCCAATATCCGATAAACTTTTCTGTAACGTATCGTTTATATAAATATCATATGTTAATTGTTGATCTAAACGAATAGTTGAATACTTTCCGATTTCAATTGTCAAATCAGCTTTAGATTCTACTAAATTATTTGTACTGACATATAAATCGTCAATTTTGTAATCGTTCCAAGCTTCAATGTATATTGGCCGCCAAATCCCATTGGTATTGAGTTTTGGCCCCCAATCCCAACCGTACTGAAATTGAGCTTTACGTGTAAAAACTCGATTTCCCTCAGGAAGTTCATAAGGCAGTTTAGCCTTTTCTTTTTCTTCATTTTTAGAAGTAGCTTCAAATATAATTTTCAACTCA
>JAUIFC010000048.1 GCA_030429455.1 Bacteroidia bacterium
CCAAACGGCACCACCAGCGTAAATGTCTTTTACTTCAGAGAGTTTAAGTTCTGTTACTATTTTATGTATCAGCGATTGTATCATTTCATCTTTGGGTTTATCTGACAGCGGTTTATCGGTGACGTAGGTTAAAATATTATTTTTATGAGCTTTGGGTTGCCATGGTTTTTCATTTCGATAAACGCCTTGATTTTCGATAGCATGGTAAAGCACTTGTTGCATGGGATTATACACGACACCAATTAGGGGTTTGCCTTCTTTTGAGATTAAAGCAATGGACACCGAGAAGCCAGGTTCTTTATTTCTAAATGCCAATGTTCCATCCAACGGATCAACGCACCAAAAACAGGCTTTTTGAAACCGACTGCCATCATCGGGCTGCTCTTCTGTCAAAATCCCAATATCATTTGCTTGACATGATGCTGCTAAACATTTACGAATAACGGCATCGCATTTTCTATCAATTTCGGTCACGACTTGAGATGCCAAGGTATGACCTCCTTCTTTATGATCTACGTTCACCTCTTCTTCTGCGGCTTGCTGAATGATACTTCCAGCAGTTCTTGCCGCTGTAATGGCAACTTGAGCTAATTCTTTTAAATTCATGATGTTAGAGATTTTATGATGTCTTTGGTTAGGCGTTCGCTGTACGAATTAATTTTCCAATGGCCTGGACTCCATCCTTTTAAAAAACGATGAAAATCTGCCCAAGCTATGCGGTATAAGCTTCGCCATTCTTGCTCTAATTCTAGATGTTTTTGTCCAAAAGCTTTATGAAAATATTGAAAATAGGTATCCAATATTTCAGCTTCAAAATGTTCACAATCGGTTTCTGAGAGACAACTTCCTGCAAAATAAGCGACATCTTTCATGCCGCATCCACCACCAACATACTGAAAATCGACGCCAGCGACATCTCCGTTTTTTGCAAAACAAAAATTCGCCAATTTGGCATCGCCGTGAACTAATGTCTTGTAGCGACAGTCGTTAAGTTTTCTATCTATTGCTTCAGCGGCATTTTTGAGTAGACTATCTTGAAGCACTTCGAGTTCTTGTGGCCGTGTTTCCAAATGCCAATAGGTACCTGTAGCCCATAAACCTTGTGGTTCTGTACCTAAAAAACTGACATGAAACTCTGCCAACCATTTTAAACACTTGGAAAACTCGGTCCAATTCAATTTGTGTTTTCTGAGCGAAAAACCCGCAAGATCCAAGTCCTCCAAAAGGATAAACATCGCATTAGAGCTTTGTTGAACGCCTAAACACTTCGGTAATCGGCTTTTTGAACGCGAACTGTAATGTTGATACCAATGTTTTTCGACAAGATAGGATTTGAGTTTTCGCTGATGACTCAAATCGGTATTCCAACCTCTCGGATGCGCATTCCCTTCTTCCAAATTGATCTGTTTTACCACTACAGAACTCATTTCTGCACCTTTTAAATTGACGCGAAGTATGCTTCCATATCCACTCCAAAGGCTTTGAATAGGTTTTGTCTGGGTTATTTCTTTAGCTGAAGTTAATTCTAAAATAAAAGATTTCAGTTGTTCTGTCATACGGCCTAAATATACTACAGCAGTAAATTATACCGCTCACTAAATTGTCTTTTTTCAACTTAAGTATCAAAAATTCTTATTAATGTGAGTTCGGCGTAATATTTTACATTTCTACACATCATCCATCAATTAAGGCTAATGTCAGGCTGAGCCTTTCGGCTACGTTCAAGACAGGCTAAGTCGAAACCTATTTGATTTAAGGGATATTAATGACCTTTCAATTGCGCTCAAGGTGACATTGAAACCTTGCTTATTTTAACACATTGTAAATTAATGATTTTTGAATCGAACTCAGGTTATTATTGAATTAATTTCTTATCATTTCATTGAGCCTAAACTTTTGTTTCGGGTGGCATTAATCAATTGTTTTGATAGAACCCGAACACATGTCTCCTTCTTTTATGCCTTTCAACCACAATTTTAGATGCTCTAGGCGTACTTCGGTCATTTCTTTTAAAAATTCGGATGCACATGTTGGGTAAACACTGCCATATTCAACATGTTCATTTTCTGAAGGAAACTTCATTTCGAACTCTGCATCGCGGTATAACTTCCAAATACGCTGTGCATTTATAAGTCGATCTATAAAAATCGAATCTGTTCTATATTCTACCAAAATTTTTTGATAAACGCGATCTAGTTCCAAATCCGCTTTTTTGTAAGCCTCACTGGCGTGCTTATGCATTTCTGATTGGGTTTGGGCAAAGCAAGTGATACCCACGAAAATATACAAGAGTAAACTAATTGTCTTCATTTATTTGGATGATGGTTTTATACCGTTTATAACTTGAAATTACCGTAATAAATTGCCCTTTTTTGCTTTCTAATGCTACATAAAAAGAAACCCTAGCTATGGCAATGCTTTGTTTTCCTAAGGTGTAATAATGACTAAATCTTTATTTTCTATCTCTTGACCGTTCAACATTGTTTTAGTCGAATATGTCGTGTTGCCACAACATAATGTACTTTTTCTCTCAGCCAATTGAAATTGCAAAGTATCGATTAATGCACCTGACAAAACGATGTGATAAGTCGTATAACCGCTCTCGAGATTGAACATAATGGCTCCAACGTCTTCTTGTTTCCAAAAAGGCACAGGATTGTTATTTCCTGCCAGAATTACTAGACTATCTGGATTGTAAATC
Source organism: Bacteroidia bacterium (assembly GCA_030429455.1). GTDB lineage: Bacteria > Bacteroidota > Bacteroidia > Flavobacteriales > Flavobacteriaceae > Psychroflexus. Next base: position 2,702 of record JAUIFC010000048.1, read on the forward strand.
GCTTGGGAACCAAACAATAGATTTGTAGCATTCGCATTTATATACTTGATGCTTTTTGTAGTAAGCTCGAGACAGTCGTCGCACTCGTTGCTGCAATTCTGACACGTTATCGAGATTGCTAAGAACAGTATAAGTATTTTAAAAGTCTTTTTCATTTCGAATTGATTCTATTTTTTTGGTTGTAAAAACACTATGAAACACTAGAATATAAATAAACATAATCCAGTGGCCTAGATTTATTACATTACTTTTTGTAAAATTCATGAATCAGGTTGTGTAATTTGTCATTTTCAGGAACTCTTTTAACCCATGTTCTAGCAGAGATTCCATGATTATTTATCCTATCCAGATCGGCACCGCGACTCAAAAGTTCTTTTATAATATCAAACCTTATTAGATTAACTTCTTTTTGCTCTTCCCGCCAAGTCAATCCGTATTCTCGAATAGCAGTAAATATTGGGCTATTTCCATTTTTATCTTCAACTATGTTAACGTCAACTTCGCCATTTTTGATTAACAAAAGTGCGACTTTGGAGAGCTTATGAAATGAAAGAGCAATATGTAGAGCATTGACTCCATCACTATTTTTCCAATTAACATTAGCATTTTGGGCAATCAGATAACTAATCAAGTCTATTTGTTCATTTGAGTCTTGGAATTTAGATGAACAATTCACTGCATTTATTAAAATTGAGTTGGAGTTAGATGAATCCAAGTAATCGTTTATTCCGATTTTATTTAATTCAATTATTTGAATTACTTTAAGTTTATTAACTTTATAAAGTGCTCTAATCAGCTCAATTTCAAAATCTTCATAAGACTGTTTTGATGAATTTAAACTTCTAAATACTCATGAATTCTCTAATATTTAATACCATAAAAAGTTTTTGTAGATAGCTCCTACCGTTTTAAGGTAAATGCATACTCAAAAAATACATAAATCTAAAGATACATAAATTATAGTGTATCTAACCCAGATTTTGAACTGGAAAGTTATCAAAATACATAACGAATGAGAAAAACGCTATCAACTCGATTTTACTTCTCTTTCCTATAAGTCGTATATTCTTTGGAAGCCAATTCCATCCAATCTTCGTTATTCCAACTAAATGTAGCTTTCAACAATTCAGAGCCACTATTGGCTGTAAAATCTGTCAGTATAAAACTTCTTTCTTTGAATTTTGACAGTCGTGTTTTTAAGTTCTCATATTTAGTGTTAAGCAAAGGAAATGTGTCCATGAGAATGTTGATCCAAAATCGAATCGTTTTTTCACTCCCATAACAATTATTAGAAAATTCCTTTAAAAGAATCGATTCAGGAAAGAGTTCTGTGAAGATAGCACCCAAATTATATTGAAATCCGTCTTCTAGATTGAGGACTGATGCCTCTACCACTCCATATTCGCAGTGGAATATAACATTCCATTTATGGTTAGAATAGCGCAAATAGTCATCGTTACGAAGTTCAACCAATATGAAATTATTCTGATGAACAAAATTTTTTACAAATGTTTTTATTTGACTCGGAAATTCTTTGTAGCAAGGCATTTATAAAAATAAAGCTAGGTGTTCTGTAAATTAATCCGTAATGGTAAAAAAGAGCCTGACACGTCAATATTGACCCAAATGTAGATAAAACTTATCAGACTTTTGTCCATCAGAAATTCAAAATGCAAGTTGGTCTTTAGCATTTAATATATCCAAAAGTTCCATTTCGTCTTCTTTGTGCATATACATTGGTATCCAAGTCATAGTATTTCATTTTTATCTTGTTGATTGCAGCGGTTCTATGCTTAAATTTGAATCCTGTAGGACCTTTCAATTATAGAAACAAAGTTCAATATCGAATAAAATTTAGAAAAACAAAAATCAAATTGAATGCAAATCCCAATTTTTTAGTCAGACTGAATTTTAGTCATTTCTTTCTCAACAACAATGCCTTGCGATTCTGTTCGGCATAGAATTTTATTGTTCATAATTTGTACAATTTCAATAACAAATTCAGCACCAATTAATGATTCTAACATTTTGTTATTCACCTTGATACATGTTGTTTGGTACTTGCAATCACTCAACCATTTAATTTCGCTGGTTATTTTCCAACCCATACTAGGATAAGCATCGGTCTGTATAGAATCGTTACGCTCAGTTAGTAAATCCCCATAATCTGGATCGGAATACGAGAATTTTCCTACTCTAAACGCCTTACATTTTTGATCCTGCGTATAGGCTTTGACAGTCAGTACTATTAGAATTATGGTTATTGCTTTTTTCATATAATTACAAACGGGAAGTGCACCGTTTACTGCGACCAAAGAAACGATAAACTTTGATTATAAATCGTAAAGTTAGAACATAAATCCTACATGCTGAATTATAACTCTTGAACCTGGGTATTGAAGTTACATTAAGAACCACAGTGCATTTTTCAACCAATTGATATGCTCAGACTTCTTCCAAGTCCGAGTTCAACCAATTTGTAATAAGTCGAAACTTGAATATCACTCAGCCCACGTTCAATGCGTGAGATATAACTTTTTTTAGTACCAGTTCTTTTAGCAAGTTCTTCTTGTGTCAAATTAGCTTCTTTTCGTGCTTCTTTTAGCATTACACCAAGTCTAAACGCAAGAGAATCAGCATCATATTTATCACGCTTTTCACTGCCTTTCTTTCCGTATTTTTTAACGAGGATATCCTCAAAATTAGTCACTTTTTCCATATCAACCCTTTTTACTTTTTAAATATTCCTTTTGTATTTGTTCGGCAAGTTTTATATAATTTTTCGGTGTCTTTTGAGTTTTTTTCACTAGACAGTTCGCAAGGACAACCAAATTTCCTTCGTCAAAAAAACAGAAGACTCGAATACTTTTAAATGTGGTTATAACTCTAATTTCATAAATTCCATCTGTGGTTTCCAGAAATTTGAAAAATTTCTTAGGTATTTGTCGCTCGAATCGCACTAAATCGAGAACGTATTCTATCTTCTCCTGAACTTTTGGTTCTTGAGATTCGTAAAAATCTAAGAAATAGTTTTTATATAATACAATCTTTCTAACCACAAAACAAAGTTAACTAATTAGTTCACTTTCAGCAAATTTATTTCTCTAATTATAGTAACGTAATTAGCATATTGAGATTAACAGGAAGTCTGTTTTAAATGACTATTAAAGAAGCGAATTACATTAATAAAATCGTAAAGTTAGAACATAAATCCTACATGCTGAATTATAACTCTTGAACCTGGATATTAAAAATTTAGGTCTTAGGTTGCTATTCTTTTATTCGATTCCGTTGATTGTCTCCAGAAAGTACTCCGTCAGGCTATTATATTCTATTTCTCCAGGAATCCAACTGGCAAACTTCCAATACTTCCATTTTTCATTCTTGCCGGTTGGAGGTATTAAAAGAAACCATTGCTCTTCTTGTTTTCCAGCAACGATTATGCTTTTACTTAGTGCTTTTCCTATTTCTTCTGTTTGCTTCTGGCTCCAAAGTTTGATTATTTCTGGGTCAAAATATTTCAAATATTCAATCTGATTTATTCGTTCAAAACTGGGTTCGACGGCATCGTTATAGGTCGGATATCCATTGGCTATTTTAAGAAATTCCTTATAATCCGCAGGTAATTTAATTCCAAGTCTTAATTCGGTTTCTTTAATTTCCTTTTCTGTGGCTGGAACATTTCCAATCCAATTATTTTTAATTTGCTCGGGCGTGAAAGAATTATTGTAGGTCGTGGTCAATGACTTTTGAAATAATTCGGCTAGTATTTTTTTCATATCGCTTGCTCTATTTGCCGTCTCTTTTTGTAAACTCTCTGATGCACCACAAGACAGAAGAATTAATAGAATCGCGAAGGCAAATTTGTTAATCATATTCATTTCTCTCAAACTGTACACAACAGAAAAGCTTTAAAAATACATCACGTTTATAAATGTCCGTTTGTTTTTTGCATAATTTTCTAAACACTCACTAAGATCTTATAGTACTTTTTCAGTTTTTTGGATTGATATGAAATTCTACTGATGGGAATTGGTATTCATATGCTTGCTTACCTTTTAAAGAATTCGAATAATTATTTCTTCCAGCACATTTTTAATATAACAAAAAACCGATACGAGTGCGTATCGGTTTTCGGTTAATGACGTAAATCATATTTGCTTACTTAATCATTTCAAAACTACGTTTGATAAAGTTTGTTTTCGCTTCGCCTGTCAGCAAGTTTTGAGACAACAAGGCAAGGTCCAAAGACTGATTAATCAATCGCTCTTTTTTCTTTTGTGTTTTGGTGTTTAGAATGTTTTCAATCAACGGGTGATTGGTATTGATTACCAAATTGTACATTTCTGGGAAATTCCCCATACCGAACATTCCACCGCCACCTGTTTGTTGCATCTCTTTCATTCGGCGCATAAACTCCGGTTGTGTAATCATGATTGGCATGGCATCAGAATCCATATCTTCCAATTGAACAGTATATTTTTCCTTTGGCACGACACTTTCAAAATCTGCTTTTAAGGTTTCTTTTTCTTTTTCGTCTAGCTTAGAAATTTTTTCTTCGTCTTTCTTAATCAGGTTATCCACATGATCGCTATCCACACGAACAAAAGAGACTTTCATGTCATTATCGCCTTCAATTTTTTGGATTAAATGCGAAACAATCGGCGAATCTAACAGAAGGACTTCATAACCTTTGGCTTTAGCAGATTCGATATAGGTATGTTGTTCTTCCTTATTAGATGTGTACAGCACAACAAGCTTATCGTCTTTATCAGTCTGCGTTTTTTCAACTTTTGCTTTAAATTCTTCAAACGTAAAGTATTCGTCGTTTACGGTTGGATAAAGTGCAAATTTCTGAGCTTTTTCAAAGAATTTATCTTCCGTAAGCATTCCATATTCGATCACTACTTTGATATCGTTCCATTTCTTTTCAAAATCTTCTCTATTATTATTGAAAAGTGATTTTAACTTATCAGCTACTTTTCTAGTGATATAGCTCGCTATTTTCTTTACAGAACCATCAGCTTGCAGATAAGAACGTGATACATTTAAAGGTATGTCTGGAGAATCGATCACACCACGAAGCATGGTCAAAAACTCTGGTACAATGCCTTCTACATTGTCTGTAACAAAAACTTGGTTCTGGAATAATTGGATTTTATCTTTTTGTGCTGCAATTTCTTGCGTCATTTTCGGGAAATATAAAATCCCCGTTAAGTTGAATGGATAGTCCACATTTAAGTGAATATTAAACAAGGGCTCTTCGAATTGCATGGGATACAATTCTCTGTAAAAAGATTTGTAATCTTCATCTTCCAAATCTGCCGGCTGTTTTGTCCATGCTGGATTCGGGTTGTTGATGATGTTGTCTACAGTGATTGTTTTAGCTTCTTCCTCTTCTGGCGCATCTTCTGCCTTTGGTAGTGTTTTTTCTTTAGTTCCAAATTTAATGGGAACAGGCATAAACTTGTTATACTTATTAAGGAGTTCGGTGATTTTAGTATCTTCCAAAAACGCCTTTTCTTCCTCCATGACATGAAGAATAATTTCAGTACCTCTATCAGTTTTCTGGTCGGTTTCTTCTAAGGTAAATTCTGTTGTACCTTCACAAGTCCAATGTACAGCAGGTTCGTCTTTCCAAGATTTGGTTAAAATTTCAACTTTACTTGCCACCATAAAGGCAGAATAGAACCCTAAACCAAAATGACCGATGATTCCTGCCTCTTTGGCATCTTGGTCTTTATATTTTTCCAAAAACTCTTCCGCTCCAGAAAACGCGACCTCATTGATATACTTTTTCACCTCATCGGCTGTCATACCAATACCTTGGTCAATGATGTGTATGGTACTGTTGTCTTTATCGACTTTTACTTCAATTTTTGGTGTGCCAATGTCTATTTTGGCTTCGCCTATTCTCGTTAAGTGTTTCAGTTTTTGTGTTGCGTCGGTTGCATTCGAAATTAACTCGCGTAAAAAAATCTCATGATCACTGTATAAAAATTTCTTTATCAGTGGAAAAATGTTTTCAACCGAAACATTAATATTTCCATTTGCCATTTTATGTAGTTTTAAATTTAGACCAAGCAAACCAAATAGAATACCATTTTATATAACATGTCAAAGTGGCATTTTTATAGTGGGTAGTGGTTAGTCGGTAGTGATTAGTGGGTAGTCAATAGTGGATAGTCTGTAGTGTTTAGTGATTAGATGGCAGTGAATTTAGACTGTCGCGAACTTTGCGTTTGCTTGGTGTTCTTTGTGGTTAAGACTTTATCGGCAGACTTTTAGCAGGTTTGGGGAGTTTAAGGTTTATAGTTTAAAGTTTAAAGTTTAGTGTCATTAGTCGGTAATGATTAGTCGGTAGCTATTTGTCTTTAGTAAGTAGTGGGTAGTCAATAATGAATAGTTGGCAGTGAATTTGGACTGTCACGGACTTTGCGTTTGCTTGGTGTTCTTTGCGGTTAAGACTTTATCGGCTGTTTTTACAATTTACCTTTAAACTTATCCCCATTGAACTCTAAACTCATAACACTAAAACTCTACTACCTACTAAATATTAAAGACTACCCACTAAAAACCACTGACAAACAGCAAAGAATAAAAAAAATATCTTAAAGAGGTGAATATTAAAATTATAATTGTAAATTTGCACGCCTTAAAAAGGACTAGCTATTAAATAAATTTTATAAAGTGGATACATTAAGTTATAAAACAATTTCTGCCAAGCCTTCTACAATCGATAAGAAATGGGTTTTAGTGGACGCTGAGAACCAAACATTAGGAAGACTTTCTTCGGCAGTTGCAAAGATATTAAGAGGTAAGAACAAGCCATCTTTTACGCCACATATGGATTGTGGTGACAATGTTGTAGTGATAAATGCTGACAAAATTGTGATGACAGGAAAAAAATGGGATCAGAAAGTTTACATTCACCACACAGGTTATCCTGGAGGACAACGTAGCAAAACTGCCACTCAAATCTTCGAAAAGTATCCTGAGCGTATTGTCGAAAAAGCAATAAAAGGTATGCTACCAAAAAACAAACTTGGAGCAGATTTATTTAGAAACCTTAGAGTATTTGCTGGCGAAACTCACAATCTAGAAGCACAACAACCAGAAAAAGTTAACTTAAACGAATTATTATAGTACATGGATACAATTCATAAAATAGGCCGTAGAAAGAAATCTGTTGCACGTATTTATATGAGCGATGGTAATGGAACCGTGACCGTTAATGGAAAAGATGTAAAAGAATACTTTACTACTGCTCAACTACTTTATAAAATAAATCAAGCATTCGCCCTTACGAATACCGAAGGTGTTTATGATTTGAAAGTTAATGTCTATGGTGGCGGCATCACAGGTCAAGTTGAAGCTATCAGAATGGCAATTGCTAGAGCACTATGCGAAGTTAACGAAGAGCATAGAGCAGTCTTAAAACCAGAAGGATTGTTGACAAGAGATCCAAGAATGGTGGAAAGAAAGAAATTCGGACAAAAGAAAGCGAGAAAGAAATTCCAATTCTCAAAACGTTAATTTATATATTTAATCAGATTTGTTGTTATCCCGAAACGAATTTTTGGGAAATTAGTTTAGCATCTAAACACCTAAGGCTTAAAAACCACTTAAGTGTTGCTATACCAACAGAACGTAAACTATTACAAAAATGGCAAAACAAGTAGAAGTAAAAGAACTTTTAGACGCAGGTGTACATTTTGGTCACCTTACAAGACGATGGAACCCAAACATGGCTCCATACATTTACATGGAGCGTAATGGCATCCATATCATCAACCTTTACAAAACTGCAGCAAAATTGGAAGAAGCAACGACTGCTCTTGCCAAAATTGCAGCTAGTGGTAGAAAAATCCTTTTTGTTGCTACAAAAAAACAAGCTAAAGAGATTGTTGCAGACTTAGCAGGCAAAGCAAAACAACCTTACATTACAGAAAGATGGCCAGGTGGTATGCTTACTAATTTTGTTACTATCCGTAAGTCTGTTAAAAAAATGGCCGCTATTGACAGGATGAAAAAAGACGGTAGTTTCGATACGCTTTCAAAAAGAGAAAAGCTACAAATTAACCGTTTGCGTGCAAAATTAGAAAAGAACTTAGGTTCGATTTCCGATATGACACGTTTACCTGGCGCACTTTTCGTTGTGGACATTATCAAAGAAAACATCGCTGTAAAGGAAGCCCAAAAACTTAATATTCCAGTATTTGCCATGGTGGATACCAACTCTGACCCTAGAGAAGTAGATTATGTTATCCCTGCAAACGACGACGCTTCAAAATCTGTAAACAAAATTATAGGTATTGTAACCGACAGCATCATGGAAGGTCTTGACAGAAGAGACCAAAAGAAGAGAGAAGATGTTGCCAAAAAAGAAGAAGCAAAAAAAGCACAAGAAGATAGCAAGTCTGAAGAAGAAGAATAATTCACTCATTTTTTAATTCAAAATAATCTTATAAAATGGCAAAAATAACTGCTGCTGAGGTAAAAAAACTTAGAGACCAGACAGGTGCTGGTATGATGGATTGTAAAAAAGCTTTAATTGAAGCTGAAGGCGACTTTGACAAAGCGATAGAGATTCTTCGTAAAAAAGGACAAAAAGTGGCTGCAAAAAGAGCGGACAGAGATTCTTCTGAAGGCGTAGCTGTAGCTGTTGTTAATGACGACAACACTAGAGGAGCTATCTTATCCTTAAACTGCGAAACAGACTTTGTTGCAAAGAATGAAAGTTTTATAGCATTGGCTAAGGCATTTGGACAAATTGCTCTTAACGTAAACTCTAAAGACGAATTATTGGCGCAAGCTTTCGAAAACATTACTGTTCAGGAGAAATTGACTGAGCAAACTGGTGTGATCGGTGAGAAAATTGAAATAGGTGGTTTCGAAATATTTGAAGCTCCATACGTTGGACAATACGTTCACATTAACAAAATTGCTACCTTAGTCGGTCTTTCTACAACTATAAACAAGGGTGATGTCCTTGTAAAAGATGTTGCGATGCAAGTGGCTTCTATGGGCGCCGTATCTCTATCTTACAAAGACTTTGAACCTGCATACGTTGCTTCTGAAACCGAAGCAAGAATTGCAGCAATTGAAAAAGATAACATCGAATTGGGACGTTTAGGCAAAACACTCAAAAATGTTCCTCAATATGTATCGATGGCACAATTGACGCCAGAAGTCCTCGCTCAAGCTGAAGAGAATGCCAAAGCAGAATTGAAAGCTGAAGGAAAGCCAGAAAAAATTTGGGATAGAATTTTACCAGGTAAAATGGACAGATTTATTTCTGACAACACTACGCTTGACCAAGAACAGTGTTTACTAGACCAAAAATTCATTAAAGACGAAAAGAAAACGGTAGCAGAATATGTAGCGACTTACGGTGAAGTTGAAGTTACAGGATTTAAAAGAATAACTTTAGGATAATAAAGTTAGTTTTTCATGATTGATAGATTGAAAATAGGCTGTCCAAAAAGGCAGCCTATTTTTTTTGCTCAAACCTCAACCGTGGCAGTACGATTTTAAACTCTTTATTTTTATCTCTATCATACCAATAGACGATGTATTCGACACTTGCCTCTGTTAGTCTATAGGCATTTTCTGCCATAGGTTTATATTTTTCCTCCATAAACTTTCTGGAGAACAGTAAAAGATTGCCTTCTTGATCAGGGGTTTTAAGTCCAATCGCTGTTGAGTCTTCAAAAACCAGCTCATCTTTTTGTAGTTTATCACCAGTTTTAACCCATTGAACGGCCTTCATAGAAAATCGATATTGCAACGAATTTAGTTTTATATCTTTATGGCCAAGAATCATTTCATAATATGTTGGCTTTTCAAGTACTCCTTGATATTGAATTCTTGAAATATAGTCCGATAAAATATTGTCATAAAAATAGATGTTTGTATGAATATGAAGCGTTCTTTTAGCTCTTGAACTGGCGACATACAACAGTCTTCTGGATTCTGCGCTGGAATAGTCGTATCGATCTAGCATCATGAATACATGGTCATATTCTTTGCCTTTGGCCTTGTGCATTGTGGAAACTACAATTTTTTCAGAATCAGGTTTTATGGCGTCGTCTATATTTAATTCTCTACAATACTCTCTCCAATCGACCTGTAGCTTTTTTTCAGGATTTAGCACATGAAATTTAATAATCAAATCCATGCAAGTCGTATAATGCTTTGACCACTTAAATTTGGCCTTAAACCACAGTATTGCGTCTTCCCAATTAGATTCCAAAATTATTCCAGACTCATCAATAGTTTGATGCAAGTGTTGATCAAAACATCTAATTTCAAACAAATCTGCAGCACTAAATCCTTCAAAACCTGCCATCAATCTTGTAGAAACGCCTAAATCGTTTAGCAGCGAATTAATCAACAAAGCTTCTATATTTGTTCTTGTCAGAATAGCTTTTGTGCCAGATAAATTGAATTCTTTCACATAATTTGATATGGGCTTTTCTAAATACTGACCTTTATACTTCACAATAGTTACACTTCCTATTCCTTTGTTATGCCCTGGAATTAGTTTTTGAGATTTTAGCCTGTTTTTAAGATAAACCAGAACGCTGTTGTTAAAATCGACTATTTCTGGATAGCTCCGGTAGTTTTTTGGCAATGTATATAATGAGGCTTCATATTTTTTTCTAAAACTATTCATGTAGACATTTGACGACCCTCTAAATCCAAATATGTTTTGATCATCGTCTCCAACGGCAACGAGTCTTGGGTTTTCAGCTTTTTTAATAATCAAATCGATTAAATCCCATTCTTCTTTGTTGATATCCTGAAACTCATCGAACATGATGATGCTCTTATTTTCGATTTGCGAAATATCCACCTCTCCATTATTAATGACGTTTATACAATCTCGGATTATGTTTTGAGATTTGTTTAAATCCCCTAATTGTCCTAAGAGCTGAAAGCAAAAACTATGAAATGTATTAATTTTAATCAGCCCTGAATACTCAGGTATGAGTTTTCGAACACGTTGTTTAAATTCAATTTCAGCAGCTTTTGAAAACGTAAGCATCAAAAACTGTTCTGGTTTTATGTCTTCAATAAGCAATAAACTAGCAATTTTATGCACCAACACTTTGGTTTTACCACTGCCTGGACCTGCATAAACCAATATGCTGGAGGATTTATTGTCGTTAATTACTTTACTCTGGTCTGTGTCTAAATCTGCTATGATCTCTGAAAATCGTTTTGGAGTGATTGTTCGTTGGATTTCTCTTTTCTTTCTTGGAAAATACCTGGCCAAAAATTCTTCATAATTCAAGCTAAAGTAGTCATTGACATAAGCTAAAGCCGATTCGTAATTTTCGATACACTTTTTAGCATACTCGCCCACAATATGGATTTGTTCCGTTTTATGAAGGTAAAAATCTTTCATTTTTGAATAATGCTCGCTTGTAAAGTGTCTTTGTTGCGTATCGACTTCTGAAATATTAAGTTTGTTGTAAGACACCATAAAACCACCTTCCAACTTTATGGCCTTTATATCATTTAAAAACAACAAACAGTCTTCATATTTTTTCGTGTTTTCCTCAATCGGCACACCTAAATGTAGGTTTGATTTTTTAAGCTCCAACAGACTAAAAGATATAGGAACTTCTTCCTTCCTAGTTTTACTGTGTTTGCTCTTTTTGGCCAAAATCTCTAAAAACTGAAAGGTTGAAGACGTCAAATCATGTCTCCATTTAATATCTTCGATCAGTGCTTTCTTGTTGTAAAATCGAATTTCGTAGACTTCTCTTGCCTTATCAATTCTAACTTTTTTTATGAATTTTTTCTTATCCCAGTACGTCAATAACAATCTTATATATTCGACATCAGTGTCGATAATACCATCATCGATTAACTTTTGATTGAGCTCTCTTAAAGGGATTTTTATTTTTTTAGATTTAAAAATTCCTGACAATCCCTTTTCTATCTTCAAAAAAGCCCCTAAAATTTTTCTTGATCCATTTTTTTTTAGAATTAATTAGACTTAAAAAAGCCGTCAAATCCTTGGTGTCTCCTAGAATATGATGATCCCTTAAAATCCGGATTGCATCTTCAACGCGTTTGGCATTCAGTTGAGTGCTATTCGCCAAATAATCTACTCGGGTTTCTTTATCCGTTATGATCCTCTTTAAAACAATTGCACAATTCTTTTTATCCTCATCTGTAATTTTAGTACTGGATTGTAAAATTTGCTGTCCTTTATCAAAATTTTTAATCAGAAGACTGTCTGCAAAAACTTTTGGAGAATTAAGCGATCTTTTCAAAAAGCCTTGATCTTCGAGCGCAGAAATCGCTGTTTTCACCTTGGTTTCAAGATCGTATAATTCTGCATCCCATCCGGATCTTTTGGCAATTTCCAATGCTGATTGGCTGATCTTACTTCTATATTTTGCTTGACTCTTTATGGCTCGCCAAATGTCTTTAATTTCTTTATGGTTAAGTTTTGATTGTTGCAGCAGGCTAAAATGTTTGTTCAAATCATCATCACTAAAAAGGATGTAACACTTGGCATCAATTTTTTCATCTCTTCCAGCACGACCAGCTTCTTGAATGTAATTTTCCAGAGAATCTGAAATGTTATAATGCACAACGGTTTTTACATTGTCTTTGTCCACTCCCATTCCAAAAGCAGAAGTGGCGACAATAATCGACTTGTCTTCGTTCATGAAGGCATCCATGTTTTCCTTCTTCTCCTCTTTATCCAGTTTACCATGAAAGAATGTCGCATCAAAACCCGCTTTATTTATCAAACCACATACTTCTTCAACTCGTTTGGTCCTAGAGGCATATACAATGACTGGCTTTTCACATTCATCTAGAATAGGTAACAAATACTTCATTTTTCGTTGAGAATCCTTGACATGTATGACTTCGTAAGATAAATTTGTTCTGCCTTTATTGGTCACATATTCTTCTAACACCAACCCAAGTCTGTCTTCGAAATAAAATTTGATGTCCTGAATGACTTGTGGTTTTGCGGTAGCCGTAAAGCAGGAAACAGGAATTATTGAACTCTTCTTTACCCCTTCTATTTTCTTAATAAAGTCTGCGATAAAAAGATAATCTACTCTAAAATCTTGTCCCCAATTTGAAAAGCAATGGGCTTCATCGATGACAAATCTTGCAATACTTCTGGACAATAATAATTTGTAAATAGAAGGCGATCTTAAGGATTCTGGTGATAAATACAATAAATTAGCTCGACCATCTTCAACCATTTCAAAAGCTTCTTGGCGTTCAAGTGGCGATAACAAACCATTAATGGCAACTGCTTTTGTAATTCCGAAGCGATCTCTCAAGTTATCGACCTGGTCTTTCATCAATGATATTAATGGCGAAATAACAATCGTTAGATGCCTTGTGCATTCACCTCTCATTAATGCTGGTAATTGAAACGTTAAGGACTTGCCTCCACCTGTTGGAAAAACAGCAACAAAAGAGCTTTTATGCAAACCTGCCCTAACAGCTTGTTCTTGTAAACTTACCGTTCTATGCTCATCAAACTTTCTAAAATCTGAATAATTGAAGTATTCAAACAGCGCTTTTCGTGGATTTAATTTATGCCTACAATAGTGACAGCTTGTATCATGACATGAATTAAAACGTATCTCGTTTAGTATGCGTTCCGCTTCTGGATATTCGTGTTTTACCCAAGGTGGCAATACCGCATCTTCGTCTCCAACTATTAACAGTGTGAAAACATAAGCTAATCCTACGGGATATTTATGGGTGTAATGTTCTAAATCAATTCGAGTACAAATTTGATTTTTTAAAACTTCTTTTAGCTTGACATCGATGGCATCTGATGCGTTAAAGTTGGCTAACTTAAAAAATACCTTAAAGTCAGGCTGATTGCCAAGCAGTTGATAATAAATACTCTGTTGAACTTTAGTTAAGGCATTAAATCTATTTAACTCTTTAACAAGATAGTCTTGTGTCAACTTACAATCCGAAAGTGGATTATTAACTTCGGAAGGATTTACAATTCGGTAGCCTTTTGTGAGTTTGTGGTTTGGTCTTTTTACAAATAGCAATGGCGACCACAACAAGGTGTCTATGTACTTTTTGTTTTCAAAAATAGTTTGCCCTAGTTTCCTTTTTAGCTCAGGGATGTCATGTTTGATAATGTTATGCCCACAAATGTACTCAGCTTCTTTAATCCATAGCTCTAGCTTGTTTGTGTTTCTCTCGTGTAATTCTTTAGCATTGAAAACAGCACCATAATCAACACTATTGTTTCTGGGATTAGTTTCGATATCTAAAAAAAGAATTCCTTGCATCTACTTTATATAAGACAAGAAGACAATTTTGACACTATTAAAATCCATGTCGTTTAAATTGAGGTATAATCCATCTAAATTTCATGTAATCTGTAAAGATACAGCAACTTACAAAAAAAAGACAATGATAAATGTCAGTAGAATTGACTAGACCAATAAAATGATAGGGATTCAGCTTTAATAGGTCAAAGTTTGGCAAAGAATAAAACCAAAAATCCCCGCTATAACTAGCAGGGATTTTTAAGAAGTTTATCTCACTTTTACTATGGAATTAGTCATTGTTTTCCAAGTATTCTTTAACCTTTTGACGCAAGGCATTTCCTCTTAAGTTCGTACCAACAATCATATTGTTTTCATCTATCAAAAAAGTGGCAGGAATCCCACGAATCCCCCAGGCTTTGGCTATTGGCTCGTTCCAGTATTGCAGATGAGAGATGTGGTGCCAATCCATTTGATCTTGTTCGATTGCTTTGATCCATTTGTCTTTGGTTCTATCTAAGGAAATACTAATTATCGAAAAGCCTTGATCCTTAAAATCGTTATAAACACTTACAACGTTAGGATTTTCCATTCTACATGGCTTACACCAAGATGCCCAAAAGTCGATAAGTGTTAATTTTCCTTTGGCATCTTCAAGAGATAAGGTTCCACCTTCTGGAGTTGGTGCTTCAAAATTTTCAACTATCGAACCAACGTCTGTTTTGGATAGTTTCGCCAAATTTTCAATCAGCAATTTACCTAAGCTATGGTCTTTGACTTCATCGGAAAAACCATCATACATTGCTTTTAACTCTTTATTTGGTACTTTTTTCTGAGACATCAAATCCGATAACGCAAGCGCAGCAATTATCGAGTTCGTATTCTCTTTTGCAAACTTTTTTCTGTATTCTGTGTCTTGTTTCTGTATTTCTTTTTGCTCTTCTCGCATTTGCATGTAGCCTTCTCTGTCTTGATTGGTCATGGCTTCACGCATGTCTATCGAGAGTTGTCTGGTCTTAGCCATGATATTCTGCAACGTATCCATGTAGGTTTTAAGCAATGTGTTGTGTTCACCACCATCTATAACTGAGGTTCTTAAACTGTCTTTATAGAGCTTTGCATTTATGGTCTGGTTTTCTTTAACAAAAAACATGTTACTTGGCACGCCATCAATTCGAATCATGTTAAATTGTTGTGGCTCGCCTTCTTTTAAATCAAACTTAAAAGTACCATTCAAAACGACTGTCGTGTCAGTAGGTTCAGGTTGATTATTCTTGCCCAATTTGGACATGAAAACCTTTGTATTATCCTCAACACCATCAATTTGTGCAACAAACTCAGCCTTTTGATCACAAGAGACCAAAATGCTCAACAACACAAAACCTGCAAATAATTTTTTCATTTTTATATTTTTCGGTAAAAATAAAAAACGAGACTAACAATGTAGTTAATTCTTAAGAATATATTTTCATGCTTTTATAATGCCTTTAGTCTTTGTGATGCTTTGTTTAGAAATGGATAAACACTTTTTTTATACCATTAAATTTGACGAAACGTTCTCAGCAAAATCACCAGTTGATTATTGATGTTTACAGAGCCAATAGGCTACGTAAATCACACCCAAAAAACTAATTATTTACAGCGTTCAAGAATTTTCACAGCGCGTTTTTTGCCCCAACTCGGCTGGAAGGACTTTGGCTCAGGTTGCTTATCAAAAATCTCTAAGGCTTTTTGCACATCCTTACAATAAGGCTCGATGCTAGTACCAAAAAATCGCGCACTGCCCATGTCCCACTCTGCTTTTGCTAAAATCACTCTTGGATTATCAGGTGCAATTTCTAAGGCTTTGTTATACAGGCTTGCATTCTTTCCAGACATGATCATGCCGTACTTTTGTCCGTCAAAATTGATGTATGCCGTGTTATGCAAAGCCTGTGCAATAAGGATTTCAGGATTATCTGGCGACAAGGTTAGTGCATCGGATAAAAGCAATTTAGCCTTGTCCAATTGCGCTTTTAATAGTGATTCGTCTTTAATTTCAAACGAAGACAATACTAAAACATATCCCGCATAGTAGGATGGTAGCCAGTTGTCTTTTTCAGCTTTTGCGATTCTTTCAAATAAATTGGAGGCCTCGGTCAATTTTTGAGTTTCCCATAAATCGAAAGCCTTTTTCATCCCTTCTTCATATTTAGATTGGGCATTTGTATGTTGTATTAAAATACTTAACACCAGCATGGTAATGATTCTTTTCATAAGTTTAGATTTTGAAATTATTTTTAATTATAACAGTTTATTCTGGTCATATAGACAAAGCATTCAATGCTTATTTATTTGATTTTTAATTGAATACTTATATTTTTCTCTATTAAAACATTTGCTTCCTCGTAGCTTGGTGGACCAAAGGATCCCTTTTGATTATTAGAAAATCCATAAGGCTCTTTTGGGATGCCGATAAGATTTGTATCCAACTCCTTGTTCTCATTTAAATCATGGTAGTACGAAAAACTATAAGTACCTTTAGGTAAATCTGAAAATACAAATTTTGCAGTTCCGTTTTCAACCTTTGCAATATCTGCGATTAAGGGCTTTTTCAAAAAACTTTCAGCAGAATTGAATAAAGCAAAAACAATTTGTCCTTTTTGATGTTTTGTGACCTCAAATTCTACATTTAAAGTCATTTTTTCTTCACTTTGAGAAAATCCCAAACTGGTAATTATGATTACCAACAAAACTGTGAGATTGTATTTCATTTCAAAAATTTTGGAGTTAACTAACATATTTAATACCGAATTGAAAAGATATTACAAATTATCCAGTTGATTTGATTTTTTATCTTGGCTAATGGTCCAAAATAAGCCAACAAAAAAGAACTGATCGTCGTTTGGCACAACAGCTTGTCTTTGAAAAATACCATCAACATCTGGCGTATTTGCATAGTTGTAACCAAAAACATTTCGTGTTCCCAGGACATTATTTACCGAAAAGTACAGAATTTTTTGCTGACTGATCAAGTACGCCCAATTTAAACTCAAAGCGTTGAAACTTCTTGTTTTTTGGTTAAGAAAACCGCCAACATTTGGATCGGTATAGGTTCGACCTGAGGCAAACACATACGAAAAACCAATTTGACTCGTCCAATCTTCTATCCAATACTTCGCCACTACAGATAGGTTATGCGTGGAGGCAAAATTCGGGGTAGCTTCCGTAGGGAAATTTCGATACGCCCGTTCTGTGTCCAAATAGGAATAAGACACCCAATAATCGGTGTTTTTGACCGTTTTGTTATCTCGCCAAAACACATCGACACCATTAGCATAACCATAGCCTAAATTATTGTAATTGCTTGTAAACATCGGATTCTCTGTATCAAACCTAACAAGATTGTCATAATCCTTCAAATAAGCTTCGACCCTAAAAATTTGCTGTGGCTTTACAATCTGGAAATTGGCGATTAAATGCGAAGCATTCTCTGCTCTTAGCGAATTATCAAACTTTAAAAAATTATAGTTTGGATTTTGATAAAACTCACCATAAGCCAAGGAAACTTGAGAATGTTTGCCTGTTTTGTAAGCCATCGAGGCTCTTGGAGACAATTTGGTTTGGTTGAATAATTCGTAATGATCAAGACGCAAACCACCCTTTACCGCGAGCTTTTTAGAAAAGAACACATCTACCTCAGCAAAGCCTGCTGAAATATTATTGGTAAACCCATAGTCGAAATTTCCAACTTCTAAACTTTGAAATTCCTCGTCAAAATCTGTTGCAAAATACTCACCACCAACATTGAACTCGAATCTATTGTTGAGGCGTTTTCTCATTTTGACCTTAAAATGTGCTGAATTATCATTATTTTCAACAAGATCTTCTGCAATGTTCAAGGTGTTATTATCATTGGCAAGCGAAAACCCGGTAGAAAAAATCCATCCATCACCTAAAAAACTTTTGTAAGACCCATTGATGTAAAGATTGCGGTTTTCGGTTCCAAATCGAAACCCATTTTCAAACCTGATATCCTTTTGAATTAAATCCAAATTCGTGTAACTGTAGGCACCGTAAAGTTTTATCATGTCACTTTCGTTTACCTTATAACGGTAAACCATTTCTCCACTTGCCGTTTGCACTGGATTTATCCAATTGTTTCGGTCTGGCGCAACTTCCAAGTAAGGTGCTAAATTGATATAAGATGTATTGATACTAAACGAGCTTTTATCCCATTTTTGAGTATTTCCTACACCTACTCCAACACTCATTAAAGCGATATCCGTTTTTTCTTGATCTGGTTCGTCAATGGTATTTAATTGCAAAACCCCAGACAATGCTTGACCAAACTCAGCAGAATAGCCTCCGGTTGAAAACGAAATTCCTTTAAACAAGAAGGGTGAAAAACGTCCTCGTGTTGGGATATTGTTAGCCGTGGGCGTAAATGGCGCAAACACTCTTATGCCATCGATAAAAATCTGACTTTCCTCTGCTTCACCTCCTCTTACAAAAAGTCGTCCATCTTCGGCAACGGTTGCTGTTCCTGGCAAAGTTTGCAGTGCACCAACAAAATCGCCAACGGCACTTGCTGTGGTTACAACGTCCAAAGGTTTAAGCGCTGTAACACGAGATTCTTCGCCAGCCTCGAACAAACCAGTATTTAATATCACGGCATCAAGTGTGTTTACGTCTTCTTTTAGAATGGCTTGAACATTACTAAACTGAGTGACATCTTTGGTCAATCTAAAATCAACATAAGATACAAAAGAGACCACTAGGGTCAAAACACCATTTTCTGAAGTTTGAAAAGAAAATTCTCCTTCGAGATTGGAGGTTGCACCATCGTAAGTGCCTTCCAAATAAATATTGGCTCCAAGAATTGGCTGTCCTTTTTTGTCTGTTACCTTCCCTGAAATGGTAGTTTGCGCTGTTACAGCTAGACTTAATAACATCGAAATAACAAGAAATAACTTTCTCATGGCTGTTGGTTTATGAGAACAAAGATGAAACGATTTTCAAGTTAAAGAAGAGTCCAATTTACCGAATTGTTGAAACAGATGTATGAGTTGAAATTGAAAAGGTTTTTTCCAATAAATTGGTAATAATTATGATTAGAATGTCGCAGACAAACTTGTACGGTCGTA
>JAUIFC010000274.1 GCA_030429455.1 Bacteroidia bacterium
CAAGAATTTCACGTCTGTTTCTAAATGTTGAGTTTCTGATATCTTTGCCTTGAAACTCTAAAATATCATAAGCTTTAAAAATAACAGGTGTTTTTTGCAATACGGATTTCGATATGGTTTTCCTGCCAATTCGCTTTTGCAAATCTTGAAAATCCCCAATATTGTCATCAGGATAAGCTAAAATTTCGCCGTCTAACACAGTTCCGTTTGGCAAAACTTGCTTAAACTCTAAAAACTCTGGATACTTGTCTGTTACCAATTCTTCACCTCTTGTCCAGACAAATAATTCATTATTTCTTACGATGAGTTGTGCTCTAATGCCGTCCCATTTGTGTTCAAAAAGCCAATCACTTGCATGACCTAATTCTGATAAATCACCTTCAACAGCATGGGCCAAATAAAATGGAAATGGTTTGGACAAATAGTCCTCGTCGTTTTTTTCTAGAACTAAAGACTGAAAAGTTGTATTTTGTGGCGTCCAATTCCCCATTAATTTATAGGCTAAAATGTCCTGTTCGATTCCTGTTGATTGCGACAAGGCTTTCGTCATTAATTTTTGACTTACACCTATCCGAAATCCACCTGTCATCAATTTTGTAAATACAAACCTTTCGTAGTAGTTCAGTTTAGACCAATGTTCAAAAAGGTATTGTTTTTTCTCTTCATCCGTTTTCGCTTTTAATTCGATGATATCTTCAAGATAGACATGCAAAGGTTTTTTATCTTCAGATTTAGGTTCTTGAAGGATTAAAGCTATCGTTTCTGCCAAGTCTCCAACGATATGGTAAGATTCCTCGAAAAGCCATTTTGGTATCTTGGATAATTCGCTTGCATATTCCCTAATTTGGGTGCTATTAACGGGTCTTGGTGGTCGACGATGAGAAAGTATAGCGATTGTCCAAAGTTTATCTTTGTCCTCTGCAGTATCAAAATAGTGCTTTAAAGCTTTGACCTTCGTGTTCGTTTTGTTTGTGCTATCAATTTTCTGAGTAAGTAAAGCGAAGTCTTTCATTTTGCCAAATAATGCGGTATTGATTTAATTCAAATGGACAATTTCATTATTTTGTGATAATGAGGTTGGCATTCATTTAATAAAGGCAAAAGCTTTTCTGGAAAATCATCGGTTTTAGGTTTGTATGTCGCAAATTCAGTTGAATTATGAACCGTTTTATACCAATATTTAGCCCAAATGCCATCTTCGGGTATTGGTCCTTTTTTCCATTTTAGCATGTTGCTGTCAAAAGGAATTTCAAGCTTTCGGCAGATGGTTTTTAATGCTTGTTCTGGATTTAGTAAAATTTTTTTGGAATCTACAACGATGGGTGGATTATCGTTTTCAATCAGATGATCTAATAATTGAGAATGAAGGTCGTAACCGACATCTTTCATCGTGGGGTTTGTTATAACTTTAGCAAAAGAAGGCAACATTTCAACAGGATTTCTGGTTAAAATGATATTTGTAACATGCTCAACAAACTTAAAATCAAGGTTTAGCATATGATGCGTCATGTTTTTGAAAAATACGACAGGTTTAGGGTGATTTCCTAAAATCATTTCTATCACTTCTTGTCCATCATTTGGTTGAGATTCCATAATGTCATGAGCTCCAGGATGATAATCTTTAGCATCGGATTTACTTAGGTAATGGGCATAGAATGGTTCATCTACCACCAAAGTGTCTTCTCTTTGCGCAAAAGAGTACATCAATGCCGTTGAAATATTTCTTGGCAAAGACCAAAGGCAAATTCTTTTGGTAGAGTGGTTTGTCATTTTTTATAATGTTTTACTTCATTTTCAATTAATTGATTGTAAAGTCCATCAATAGTTTTGGTCATATTTCCCATTTTCCCTTGACCTACTGGTTTTCCATCAATTTTCACAACGGGCGTTAGTCCACCGAATGTTCCGGTGACAAATGCTTCATCTGCACCATAGACATCAAAAAGGGAGAAATTCTTTTGCTTGCAGGTTATGTGATTTGCATTACAAACAGAAATCACTTTTCCTCTAGTTATTCCATTCATACAATACTGACCAGTAGATGTCCAAACTTCATTGTCTTTTATCATAAAAAAGTTTGTTGCATTACATGTCGATACAAAACCATTGACATCCAGCATAAGGGCTTCGTCGGCTCCAGCTTCTATAGCCTGGATAAGTGCTTGTACTTCATGCAATTTGCTGTGACAATTTAATCTTGGATCCAAATAATCTGGAGATCCTCTTCGAAACGTGCTTGTAAACAGCGAAATCCCTTTTGCTTTGGTTTCCTTATTGGCGACCTTATATTCTGCAATAATAACCACATTAGGTCCTGAAATTGTGAGCCTTGGGTCTTGTGATGGTGTCTTCTTTATCCCTCTTGTTACCATAACTCTCACATGAACATTATCTGTCATGTTATTGGCTTGCAAAGTCTTAGTGATATCATTGACTAAATCTTCTCTGCTAAATGTTAATACCATTCCAATAGTCTTTGCAGCTTGCCATAGTCGGTCTAAATGCTCGTCTACAAAAACCAAAACACCATGGTGTAACCTAAATGCCTCCCAAACGCCATCTCCGACCAAATAGCCACTGTCAAATACGGAAATTTTAGCGTCATTTCTTGGAAAAAGTTCTCGGTTGATAGAAATTAATACGCTATCATTTCTTTTATCGTCAAGTGCGTTGTGTGTACCTTGTATCATAAGTTGCCTCGTTTATTTTCCAAGCGGGAAAAATTATTACTCTTTATTTTAATCTAAAATTAAAGTTATAAAATTAAACCTGCCTATCACTAATTTTTTAATTGAAATTTACCTCTAGATTTTATTCAATTGCCATTAAATGCACATCATAAGAAGATTACTTTTAAACATAAGACAATGGTATTCATTTATTTATAATAATTTCTTTTCTTATTTATCTAAAGATTCTTTTCGTTTTGGCACTTAATCCATTTCTTCTTCAAACTGTGTTTGTTCCGTTCTTGCATCGTAACCAATGCTTCTCAGATAATTGGAAAATATGTCTGTGTAACCATGTGTACATATCACTTTTTCACAAGTTGTTTCTTTTATAGCTGAAAGAAGTCCGTTCCAATCGGCATGATCGCTTAGAACAAATCCTTTGTCGATGGCTCGTCGTCGTCTTGCACCTCGAGTGCTCATCCACCCACTTGCCGAAGCCGTTACATATGGCACCATCTTTCTTATCCAAGGTGAACCCTGAGCGCTTGGCGGAGCAATGACGATGTGCCCTAAAAGATCTTGCTTTTTCGTATCTTTTGTAATTCTGTGCGTTTCTGGAAAATCATGATTTAAGCGGAGAACGTCAGTCATATTTTCTATGGCTGCATGTGTATATATCTTTCCAATCGATGGATCTAAATGCTTCAAAATACGCTGAGCTTTTCCTAAAGAATAGCCCAAAATAACCGAAGTCATTTTTTGATTTTTGTTCTCTAGCCACCAAGAATTAATTTGATCAAAT
>JAUIFC010000049.1 GCA_030429455.1 Bacteroidia bacterium
TTCATGCCGATATCAATACGGATCCAAAGTTCGAATCTAGTGTGGCCTTGAAAGATGCTATGGGTTACATCTTAGGTATGGGCTTTGTTTTTAAGGCCAAGCCTCACGCTTTTGCTAGCTCTTCTTGTGCCGATAAGATGGTGTGATGTGGTCAATCACTTTGGTTTGAAATTAAACCTAACAACTTTCAAACCTGTGAGGTCTGATACATCAAAATATTTCTATGGAGTCACCAAGCAGAACTTTTTTCAAAAAAATAATTTCATAAAACAATTTAATCATGACAAAAACAGACATTAAAAAACGCTTGTACAAAGAAAAACCAGAAGCTCATCTTACTTATATAAGAGCAGGAAGTGCTTACTATACTGCTAAATTAGGTGAACTTAATCTTAATTTTAAAATACCGGTATCCGATATGGGAGATGCCGATTTTCTTGCCGTGATGGAAGCAAAGTACTTAATCAGATGGCTACAGTTTTGAAGAAGGATAAGATTATAGACGCTAAATAAGACCTCACAGGTTTTTGAAATCTGTGAGGTCTGAAATAATAAAATGATAATTCAAAATATTAGCTACAATTGACAAGAGAAATAAATGCTAAAAACAAAATTATTTTTTCTACGCAAAATAACTGCGTAGTAGTTTTCAAATCTTTGTACTGTTATTAAAACGAAGCTTTTGGTATCAAGCTTTGATGTGGATGCTCTGCCAGACGGGGAAGCTGGCAGAGTTTGATAAAAACGTTCTTTTAGATAAAATTGGTCCAGTAGCTCAGAGGGTAGAGCGCCTATTACTTTTCGCTATTGGCACAAAAAAGTTCCTCTATTTCGGCTCATAACCGGGATGTCGCGGGTTCGAGTCCCGCCTGGACCACAAAACTTACTGACAAAGAAAGTTCCTATACAATTAATCCGAGAAAAAGATTACTTTCCGTTAGTACAAGACACCAAACGTTCCTAGAATGTTGGTTCGACTCCAACGCTCGCAAGAGAAAAGTGGATTAAATTACGTTTCGTCTTAAAAGACAAAAAGAGTTCCTATAGATGCTCCTAGAGCATCAGACTTTTAATCTGACATGTACTCTTCGTCTTTTACAAAAAAATAGGTAAAAGGTGTTCCTATAATTCAATTACACAACGCCACAAATACACCTCACTTATTAAATTTTTAGAATTATGAATTTCAAAACTAAAACTGCACAAAACAACACCTCCAATGCTGTAAACAAAACGCTTAAATTGTTTAATGCTGTGGTGGCAAAACCATCAGAAGAAAAGGTGTTTATCTCCGAAGATGGTTACATTATTGAACCTAATGCGCTATGGGCAAAAGCACAAATCATAGCATATTTGGAAAATGAAAAACTGAGTGGAAATGCGTTAAACAAAACATTTCATAAGTCTTGGGCTACGATTAAAAACAGTACGAGATTTCAACTTCATGTAGAACAAATTTCGCATTACATGTCAACTTATGGAAGCAATTTTAAAGATGACATCTATATTCCTGACGAGGTCTTGAATCTTCCACAGTTGAAATTGACCTATAAAGTCATTAGAGCATATTCGGTAAAAGAGTTGACCAAAAAGTGTTTGTCCTTACTTCAATCCGGTATGGCGTTGAAAGAGGAAACTGTAGACGATGTTATTTCAATTTTGGTAGATGAGTTGGCATACACATTTACTGGAAAAGAAAACATTAGAAACAAAGAAGCGATTGTAAAGCTTGCCGAATTCTATCACATTTATCCAGAGAATCCAACGGAATTTTTTAGATATATTGTTTATAGAACGACCGATAGGAGTTTACTCATTAAGAATGATGCCTTGATCGAATTGATCAAACAAGGAAGCTATAATCCTACGCAAGCGTTTCAACAGTTTGGTTTAGAGAAGTTGGCAGAAATCTTTAACCGTTATAAACCATTGTTTTTAGCCTTTAAAAACAGAGCGCCAAAAACGATTAACAAGATCAGTAAGCTGTCTAAAACTTACCATAAACCAATGGTTTCAAACCCTTTGAATGATGTGACAAATAGATTGATAACTGATAAAGATGTGCATTGGTTGGATAATGCTACACCATTTGCACTGTTCAAAGCTTTGTCAGCTTGTTATACAAGAGTAAATGGTCAAGATGCATTTCTTTACCGTATTAGAAATGGCAAATCATGGGCTAAATCTAATGCAGTTAAAGAAGCTAAAAAGAACAGTGTTTTTTACCATCTTTTAAAAGGATACAAATCCAATAGAAACGCCAATGATACATCTGAAAACCATGTATTTAAACAAAATTATGTGTTTCTACTTGAATATTTAAAACAACGTTTTGACCTATCAGGTCAACGCATTTATACACCAAAAAATGTAGTATATGCTTTACCGACATCGGAAAAAATGTATGTGGGCAACATTCCAACTGGCACTCGATTTTATGGTAAAAAATTGGCGGTTGGCATTTATTGGGAAGATGCTTGGGGTGCGAGAGACTTGGATTTATCAGGTATAAACATAGCTGGAAAAGTAGGCTGGAATGCCACCTATAATCAGCAAAGAGGGAACCTGATGTATTCTGGTGACATTACTTCTGCTCCAAAAGGTGCTGTAGAATATTTGTACGCCAACAAAGGTTTACATGCACCGACGTTAGTTCAAAATAATGTGTATTCTGGTACTGCGGATTGCGCTTACAAAATTGTAATTGGAAAAGGCGATAAAGTCTCAAGACATTTTATGATGAATCCTAATAAGATTTTTGCAGAAGTAAAATGCCAATCGGCACAAAAGCAAACTATTCTTGGATTGTTTCTGCCAGATGATGACAAGCAATGTTTTGTCCTATTGAATTTCGGTGCCGGTCATTCAAAGGTTTCAGGCAATTCTGAAGTCTCAAAACTGGCGACGAAAGCCTTGTACCAGCAATGGAATTCACCTTTGGCCTTCGAAGATATTGTTACCTTTTTAGGTGCAGTACTTACTGAAGACAAAGATATTGCGGACTATGATTTTTCTTTAGATGCTTTAGAAAAGGATAGTTTTACCAAATTTTTTGAAGCGGAGAAGAAGTAGTAATTATTAACCCTGACAAGTATTTTTAAGACTGTCAGGGTTTATTTTAAGCTAGTTTATTGAAAGCATAGACTTACTTGTAAATTTTTAAAACACCATCAATTCAATCTACTTTTAAAATAAAACCTGTACTGTGTAAATTGGTAATTACAATTTGGTGAGATGAGTCTTTACTCAGGTATTTCCTTAGTTTACTAATAAAGACGTTCATACTTTGTTTCGTAAAATAGTCATCATTCTTCCATATTTTAAGCATAGCTTCAGAATGTGAAAGGACTTCACCCTTTTTCTCGCATAATAATTTTAAAAGTTCAGCTTGTTTTGGGCTCAATGTTATAATATCTTCATTGAGTATTAACGATCTCTTGGGATAATCAAACGTAAAACTACCTATTTGAAAAGACAAAGGATTTGAAGATGTCGTAGTATGTATATTAAAAAGTATATCAAACTTTAACAACAAAATTTCAGGGTCAAAAGGTTTAATTAAGTAATCCAGTGCGCCCATTTTATATCCTCTAATCTGGTCTTCTTTAAGGGCTTTGGCTGTTAAAAATATAAACTTGAAATCACTTTTCAACTTTACAATGCGTTCTGCCAAATGAAAGCCATCAACTAGAGGCATCATGATATCAAAAATACCGATATCAAAATCATGATTTTTAAATGCTTGAAAGGCTTCTTCGCCATCTGCACATAAACGAACAGTGTAATCGTTCATTTCTAAAAAAATCTTCAACATCATGCCAAAATTTGCATCGTCTTCTGCTATTAATACGCTTTGCTTTCCTTTATTCATATGTCTGTTGGTAATAGAATGGTAAATACACTGCCTTGTCCTACTTTACTTTTTAGGTGTATCTGACCTTTATGAGCTTTCACAATTGTTTTCACATAATTCAAACCTAAACCAAAGCCTTTCACCGTATGCACATCTCCTGTAGGCACACGATAAAACTGGTCGAAAATCAGTTTTTGATTTTTGTCGCTGATGCCTATGCCATTATCAATACACCGGATAATTATAAAATTGTCTTTGTTCTCCGTTTCAAGTCTAATTTCCTTTGTGCCTCTAGAGTATTTTATGGCATTGTCCAAAAGGTTGGAAAATAAGTTATATAAATGAAAGGCATCGCCCTTAATTGTATGCACTTTAGCTGAAAAATTAGATGATAAATTGTCTTCATCAGTAAGTTTAATTTCAAATGCGTTTATTGTTTTCAGTAAAATATCATGAACATCAACGTGTTCGGTTTTCAATGTTAAAGTCTTTCTGTTTAAAGATGCCGCTTGGAGTACTCGCTCTACTTGGCCATTTAAGCGTTTATTTTCAATTTTAATGACTTCTGTAAACTGCTTAATCGCCTTTGGATTTTGCAGTACTTTATCATTTTCGATATTAGCCAAGGCAAAGTTGATTGTTGCTATAGGCGTCTTAAACTCATGAGTCACGTTGTTTATAAAATCAGTTTTCATTTTTGAAAATTGACTGTGCTTTGTAAGCACATGAACAGCAAAACCAAAACAAAAAAATGAAATTAAAATTAATCCGACAGAAGACACGATGACATTCATAGATTCTGCTCGTATAACTTCATATTTATTAGGAAAGTCTAAAACTAAACTTTCATTAGTCGTAAAATCAAACTGATACGCACTCCTCGACAATCTTAAGGTATCTATTGGTTCTGACAAGTACGAAAAGTTTTTACTGTTTTTATTGTAAAACGCGATGTGCGTTTTTGTTTCTACACCATTATTTTTAAGGTTCGTTTTTATTAATGAATCTAAAGGAAAAATCTGGGCAACACTCAAGGAGTCTTCGTTACAATTGGCACAATATTGAATACTGCGTAATACATAAAACTCTTTTAAGCTTTTATTTTCTTTTCGTCGTGTCAATTCCAATTCGTTTTGGAATTTTAAAAATTGTTCTTTTCTAATTTTAGGAAGTATCGTATCAGGACTGAAATTCAACAGCGGATAGGGCTGAGCACTTTGGGCTATTAATACGCTAAACGTGCTGTCTACATTGGTGTAAATGGAATTATAACTTGCCTTGTCTTCAGCACTTGATGTATGACTGTTCCACAAACTATACACATATTTAGATTCTGAAATGGCCTTATGGACATCACGTGTAAAATTTTCCTCGTTTCTCTCGTATTGGTTTTTGATGGTGCCCACTTGAAACCCTAACATTAATCCTGCAGGTAATGCCATAAGGGCAAGTAAAATATAGTAAACCGATTTTTTCACGCTTAAATATAAGCATGACTATGCCTATTGTCGAACAAATTTTAAGGTTTTGTTTAGCTTTTTAAGGTTTTGTTTAGCAAACCTCAAATCACCCTTTAATTATTGTTATTCTCTTCAACTTTTGTTAAGTAAACTTTCATTTTATCTTAAATAACATCGGCACAATGACGTCGACTAATCAGGAGTTAACAAAAGAAAGCGAATGTTCATTTCAAAAGAGAATTGAAGGAGCCGTTTAAAAACCAAATCAGAATTAGTAGATATGAGAAAGAAACAAATTAGAATAGCATACTTTATACTGGTGTTTACGATTGGGTTTTTATTTGGTTACTATTTTCTAACAAAGTGTTTTTAATCCAAAATTTAATTCAGTTATGAAACAATTAAAATGTATTACCCTAATTTTTACAATCGTATTTGGCTTTCAAGCCATTGCACAAAACAAGATTGAAATTAACAAGGCAGACGATTTGCCTAGAAGATCCATTACCCTTAAAGGGAAAGCCATCGAAATTATTGATGATGACCAACAATTACAAGAACTAACAACATCCTTAATTCAAAATTTAGAAAGCGATTTAGAAAAATATGACATTAAAGACAAAGCAACCTTGAAAAGCTATTACATAAGTTTAGCTACCGGTTATGTCTTTAAAAAAGATCTTACAAAAGGACTTGAGTATCTAGAACAAGCAAAGCAACTAGAAGATAAAGAGAGTTCGAGGCTAACAACAGGATTGTTCTTACAGTCTTTTGAAAAAGCATACCGACAAAGTAAAGACGTGAATTCTGATACCTTCAAAGATATTTTCTCGAAGTCTTATGCAGCTCTATGGGAAAGCTTGCCTTACCAGACCATTAAAAACGAACTGGAATCGAAAAGAGGTTCTCTTAGCATTTTCAATCCCAACCTCATCACAACAGGTTTGGAAAATCAAATTCAACCTTATCTTGATAATAATAACAATGTCGTGCCAGAAGGTATCATCCTTAATTTTATAGGTATTCGATTGGAATTAGATTACAGAGCTCCTTTGGTACCACATATGTTAAGTGTAGTCAATAAAATTTATGATGAAAATAAAGATGCAGTGGAGAAAAAAGACATTTGGACCGCAAGAGAGGTAAGCCTTGAGTCTTCGTCTAATGGAACTCCGGTGGTCATAGCCGTTTGGGATAGTGGAACCGACATTAGTGTATTTCCAAATGAACAACTACACCTAGATAAAAACGGAAAGAGTGGAATAGGTTATGACCTTATTGAATACAAAAAAGATGGCCTTTTGCTTGACAATCCAGATGGAAAAATAAAAACAGATATTAAACGCTTGCAACTCTTGACCAAAGGGTTTATGGACCTGCAAGCTGCTGTAGAAAGTCAAGAAGTTATGGAAGTAAGAAAAACAATGTCCACGTTAAAGCCAGAAGAAGCTGAACGTTTTCAAGAAGAATTAGGCTTTTATGGTAACTATGCGCATGGAACACATGTGGCAGGAATAGCAATGAAAGACAATCCTTTCGCAAGACTATTAGTTGTCCGAATGGGATTTGACTATAGATCGCAACCAACTGCACATACCTTAAAACAGGCTAAATTTCAAGCTAAAATGTATAAGGAGATTGTCGATTACCTGAAATTGAATAAGGTAAGGGTAGTAAATATGAGTTGGAGATATGGCGTTGCTGCTTATGAAGGTTTACTTGCTTTAAATGGTGTTGGCAAAGATGAAGAAGAACGAAAGCAAATGGCCAGAGAGATGTTCGAAATAGAGAAAAAAGCCTTGTATAATGCATTTAAATCAGCGCCTGAAATTTTATTCATTTGTGGTGCAGGAAACGAAAATAATTCCGCTGAGTTTGTTGAATACATTCCTGCATCATTCCACGATTTACCAAACCTTATTACCATTGGAGCGGTAGATAACGAAGGTAAAAAAACAAACTTTACAACAGAGGGCAAAGGCATCACCCTATATGCCAACGGCTTTGAGATTGAAAGTTATGTACCAGGTGGTGATAAAGTGAAGTTTTCTGGGACTTCGATGGCTTCTCCTAATGTGGCTAATTTAGCTGCTAAAATATTAGCGCTAAAGCCAAACTTAAGTCCTAAAGATGTCATTGCTTTAATTGAAAAAGGCTCAGACGCTATGGAAGAGGATGCAGATTTGTTACTCATTAATCCTAAAGCGACTTTAAAACAAATTGACAATAGTATTGGTAATACCTCAGACAAAACCCTATTACTCGACAGAAAGTGGATGCCTAATGCCAATACAGCACAACTGATGGTTGATGAATATCTTGAGCAGGTGAAACAACAAAGTCCTGAACAAGCCAAGGCCATGGAAGCCCAACGAGGAATGTTAACGCAAGTGTTTTCTCAAATTGTTATCGAATATAAAGAAGACAAAACTATAAGCATTCAAGTCCCTAATTCGCCAGCACAAGCGGGTACTTGGGAATTTTCTGAAAATGACAAAAAGCTTACCACAACTATTGGCGGACAGTCTGATTTTGAATTCATCGAATCTATTACTGAGAGTGAATTCAAAACCAAAACATCGAAAGGTAAAACTTATGTTTATAAGTCAATATAAACATATCGAAAAGATTTTAATCGAAACATTAAGCATAAATCAGGTAGCCTAGAGTTAGTTACTTTTTCTACCTGATTTAATTCTCTCCTAAATAAATCTAAAATGAAAAAACAACAAAAAATTTTAAACTACACCGTTCTGGGAATTTCAATTTTAATTCTAATGGAGTTCCTACTTGGTGTCTTGAACTGGAATGAGCATTGGTGGATTCTCCTCGCTTGGTTTTTGCCTCTTTTTGGTGGAATGTATGTCTTTAAAAACAAAAATCATAACCCAAAACATGAAAACTAAAATGATTGTCCTTAAACATAAAACCAACACCATGAAAAAGACAATAATTGAATTATTTGCTTACACTTTAAAACCTTATCCCATACAACAATCTAAAACAATCAGTAAAGAAAGTCTATATAATGTCTTTTACTTATTTGTTCTGGCTTACGGCATAAAAATAACATGGTTATTAACCGTGAATAGATACTTAAGAAAACTATACGAAGTAGATAGAAGCGAAATTGTTAATACCGAGGAGCAATCGCTTTGGGTATTTTTTTGTCTGCTGTATTTCTTTATCCCATTGTAGAAGAATTCATTTTCAGGTATTTTCTTAAAAGTAAAAAGGTAATTTCTCTCATCATAATTTCCATCTTTGTAATGCTGACCGGATATTGGATTTCAAAAGGCTTTGATTACCCATCGCTTTTTATAAAACGAGTTGTTATGATTTCAGCATCTGTTATTCCTAGTATAGCTTTAGTCATATTATACATATTACAACTCAAAAAAGGAAAGTTAGAACATTTTTATAAAAAATATTTTTTCATTCCTTTTTATTTTTCGGTAATAGGATTTGCTTTTATGCATTCGTTTAATTTCGATTTTTATGGATATCCTTTACTCGTCATTCCATTTATATTTCCAATGATTATTTCCGGGGTTGTTTTAGGTTTTGCAAGGATGAAATTTGGCATGTGGGCAAATTTTTTGATACATATAGGATTTAACCTTACCACTTTTATTTTGGATAAAGGAATGGGTATTTAGGGTCTGCTGAAAAAGTCTGTGGTATGCCAAATTCAAGGCGACAAGACGCAGATGTATTATTATACTTCAAGTCGAAGGCTACGAAGAAGATGGCATACGACAGTCTAACATAAATCTAGTTTAGAACCTGATTAGTAATAATTTTTAGTAAGAACTATAAATCCTAGTGACCTAAATTAAATTGGTGCAAGAAAATATTCTGATTTTTATTGAAAAACCTTGCATTCATTCCTTTGTTGTAACTTTCCATACATTGTAAAACATGTAATTATGTGTTTTTCAGTAGACCCTATTTAATTCTGAAAACAAATATGTTAAAACCACTAAAGCCTATCAAGCTAGAGTGGTTTTAACTTTATAATATGACAATCTTATTTATTCAACCTCTTTCATCAACTCCTCAATGGAGCGTTCCAATTGCTGGTCGCGGCCTTTGTCTATTACCCCTGGCATATTTTTGACTTTAATGGTGGGTTCGGTTTGGTTATTTTCCATCCATTCGCCAGCTTTATTCTTGGCACTTACGGGAACAACGCCCCAATAGGAACCATTTGGCAAACCTTCCCAACCTGCAAAACTACAGGTACCTGGGACCGGCATTCCCACAGTTTTACCAATTTTTAAATCCGTATAACCTTGCGCATAACAGTGGCCATCAGAATACATGCTTTCATTAAAAATGGATAGTGTCGGTTTTGTCCATCGAGAAGTCGGTTCGCCGCCAACGACTTTATCCGCTGTTGCATAAGTGATAAAAGGTTCACCCGTAAAAAACATGGCTAAATCTGCTACCAAATCTCCACCTCCATTAAAGCGCGTATCGACAATAACGCCATCCTTTTCAAAGAATTTCCCCATCATATCCTGATAAATGCTACGGTAAGGACCGTCACCCATACCTGGAATATGGACATAACCCAGTTTACCATTACTTTTTTCAAGGACTTCTTTTTCATTCATTTTTACCCAACGTTTGTAAAGCAATCCATTCTCTGCACCAATCGATATTGGTTTAACAGTAATGGCTTCTAAACTCTTTTTGGTTGCAGGATCGTAAATATCCAAAAGGACAAATTTGCCACTTTTTCGATTTAAATATTTGGCTACATCTTGATCTTTAGACACCGCTTCGCCATCAATCTTTTGAATTATCATTCCTGATTTCAGTTTAAATTTGGCTTTATCCAATGGACCGCCTTTTATGATTTCGTCGATTAAAATACCATCCTCTTTATGATCATAATTCATAAATATTCCTAAAGAAGCCGTAGCATCACCATTAGAAACTGTACTGCCTCTAAAGCCTGAACCAGCATGAGATACGTTTAATTCTCCCAATAATTCAGACAGCATTTCAGAAAATTCGTGGGCATTACCAATATGCGGAATGTATTTGGAATATTCAGTTTTCATCTGTTCCCAATCGATGCCATGAAAAGTTGGTTCATAAAAGATGTTTTTGGTTCTTATCCAAACGTGATCGAACATGGCTTGTCGTTCTGCAGCTTCATCAAAAGCCATTTCGCCTTTAATTTTTATTGCTTTTTGTTTTTTAGCTTCTGGATTTAATTGTGTTATTTTTCCACTGCTTAACAGATAGAGGTATTTTTGGTCTTTATCCCATTTTAAACTTCCAAAATTGGCATTCAGTTTCATGAGCATTTTTGTTTCTTTGGTTCTAATGTTGGTACTCCACAAATTAGATTTGCCTTCAAAACTGGCGAGGTAATAGAGCATGTCTCCTTTTTTGGACAACACAGCATCTCCTAATCGAGAAGAATGAATCGTTAAACGTTTAGTACGTTCTCTCATTTGATCCCAATCAAAGGTGAGCAATGTTTCTGCTTTTTTCTCCTCTTTCTTTTTGTCTTTTTTCTTCTTTTTCTTGTTATCCTCAGCATTTTCTGCGTCCTTATCCTCTTTTTTCTGAGCTTCCTCTATCGCTGTCTGAAGTTTGAAGTCTTCATCATTCAGGTTAGCTTTGTCCCATGCTTCTTGGGTGAAATACATGCTGTACACGTCGCTTTGTGTACGACCACTTGTCGCGTAAGACTTTAACCCATTTCTGTTGCTAAACCAAATCATCTGCTTCCCTTCATTCACCCATTTTGGTCGATAGTCTGCATAACCACTTTGGTTTAAATTCATTTGTTTAGAACCATCTGCTGCCATCAATAAAACTTCGCTATTGCTCAAAGTTTTACCCCAATCTATCAACAGCCATTTACTGTCTGGACTCCACGTAAAGTATTTATCACCATCTCTCATATGGTATAATTCTTTTGGTGTAAGCAGTGTTGTTTTTTCCTTTGTGTCTAGGTCCAAAACCACTAAAGATCTTCGGCCTTCGATATAAGCCAATTTTTTTCCATCTGGCGAAAACTGTGGCATATAATTGTCAACTTCCGACGATACAAGAGTTGTTTCTTGTATTAAAGTAGATGCATAGAAAAAAGGCTCTTCTTTGCGAGTTTTTTCTGCTTTAAAAATTTGCCATCTTCCATCTCTTTCACTGCTGTAAACCACTGATTTTCCATCGGTAGACCAGGTGACAAATCGTTCGCTTTCTGGGGTGCTTGTAATGCGTTTTGTAAAGGATTCTCCAACAGAGGTTACAAAAACTTCACCTCTGGCTATAAATGCAATCTCTTTTCCATTTGGCGACAAAGCCATTTCTTGAATACCTCCATTTATAGAGATAAACTTATCGCTGTTACTTTTGTCCTGCGTTCTTAGGTTTACATCCAATTTTTGAGGTTGCTCTCCTTCATTCATGGTATATATTTCGCCATCAAACCCAAAGGATAATACACCATTGCCAATGCTTAAAAATCGAACTGGATGTAGGCTAAAATCGGTAAGTTGAGTTTCTTCAGAATTGGCAGTCAGACCTTTTTTATAAACGTTAAAACTGCCATTTTTCTCGCTTAGGTAGTACATGCTTTTTTCATCTGAACTGAATACAGGTTGTCTGTCTTCGCCTTCAAAAGAAGTAAGTTTTGTATGCGTGTCGCTATTTTTATCGTAAAGCCAAATATCTCTGGTTACCGAGGATTTGTGGTGTTTACGCCAAATATTTTCGCCTCCAGGTCGGTCTTGGTAAATCATGGTATTCCCATCTTTAGAACTTTGAATGTGTTCTGCAGGAAAGGTAAATACTTGAGACACACGGCCACCTTGAACAGGAACCGCATACAATTCGGTTTGAGACCGATGAGGGTGTTGTCTGTGGTTGACATCGTCCTGTCTTAAGGCGCCAAATAACACGGCCTCATCTGTATTGGTAAATGAAAATGGGCTCTCGTCATTGGAGTGAAACGTTAATCTCGTTGCCGCTCCTCCGTTTGCATCCATTGTATAAACATCAAAATTTCCGTATCGGTTGGAAGCAAATGCAATTTTATCACCTTTCTTATTCCAAACGGGCATATAATCATGGGCGCTGTGAAAGGTAAGTTGTGTCGACTCTCCGCCTTTTGACGATACTTTATACAAATCGCCTTTGTATGTGAAAACAATTTGTGTTCCATCTGGAGAAATTGATGGGTAACGCATCCATTGAGGGTTGTTTCGAGCTGTCATGCAAAAGGAGCTCAAAAGAAATACTATTAAAATGTGTTTCATT
The DNA here is from genome assembly GCA_030429455.1 of Bacteroidia bacterium. Lineage (GTDB taxonomy): Bacteria > Bacteroidota > Bacteroidia > Flavobacteriales > Flavobacteriaceae > Psychroflexus. The sequence continues at coordinate 12,598 of JAUIFC010000049.1, forward strand.
GAAAGTTGTTATTTAAATTAAGAAATAGGTTTGTTTTCTTTAAAAAGAAAAACGGTTTGTAAAATACACAAAGCAAAGCAAATTAAAGTGTAATTAAGGTTTTCTTAAAATCATTCAAGCATTTGAAAGCTGTCAAATGTATAATCTGGTTTAAAATGATACATGTTGAAATACTAGCGGTAGAAAAACCAACTGAAACTACAAAATTTTTAGTTTGAATGGTTTCTGTTAGTAATTTGTATCAACTGCATCCTCCACAGCCACCACAACCACTGCAACCGCTATCTGATGACGAATCTCCGCTATCAAACGAAGAATCGAAAGCATCAAAATTGTCTCCGAAGCTTTTAAAGGTATCTTCAAAATCGTCGAAATCAAGAAAGAGGTCCAAAAAGAGGAAGTCATAAAACAAACCTGAAGTGTCTTGTCTGGTAGTATTAAATGTTGAATTTTTAAATACATCCCGATCAATGTCCTTTAGAATTTTAACATCAAAATTGTTTAGCAAAAATACATTACCACCTAAGGGTAAAAGCGTTTCTATAAGGCTTTGCTTATCACTTTCGTTTAGGTGTTTCAGCCTTTCATCGATACCATCAAGATATGCGAGAAGGCGTTGCTTAATCATTTTCCCTTTTTCTGTAAGTTTTATTTGTCCAAACAGATTGGACCAAAAAGATTCTCGAAAATAGAAGCTGATGTCTTTGGAATTGCGGATTTGCTTTTTATAATTCCAATTCGAACGTGCGGCTTTCAACGCCAGTTGAACAAAATCTTTTATATTAAGGGAGATTGACGGACTGACTATAAACATTTGTAAAAATGCTATTTCATGAGTTTTGGGTTTATATCTCGAAAAATTCTCCCCTTCTTCAACATACGTATAAGTAGATAATTCTTTATCCTTTACACTTGCTTTCGTACTTGTCTTTCTAATGGATATAACTTTTTTTGACAATAAATCCGTAAACGTATACTTCATTAAATCTTTTAATTTTACCGAATTACCTCTAATAAGTAATAACGTTTCAGCAGGTGTGATTTTTGATAATATTTCCATTTTTGTTTAAAATAGTTTTTTAGGAACAAGCCAATATTTATGCCTATTGACTCTTGTAAAATTAACATCTTTAAATCTCGTTTCGATGTCATTCCAAATATCTTTAGGTGGAATGGTCTGAAAGATATTTTGGTATAAAGAAAGCGTATTTTGGTAATATTCTCTGAAGTTTCCTCGTTGTTCCACTCCTTTTGTAGGCCCATGATGGATGGGTTGCTGAAGGGTGTTTTGACAAAAATCAATCCAATAGGATTCTGTGTATATCAAATGAAGGTGCCAAACCTGATCGACCTGGTCTGAAGGCGTCAAGGGTGTTTTGGATATGCAAATCAGGAACATAAATTTTTTGTACTCGAATATCGCTCTAATCGCATACGCTAAAGACCAAGCATTTTCTCTTACTAATCGATCTGAAAAACTGAAGGATGCATGAATATCATCGAGTTCAAATTCCTTTATGCTGTTCCAGAGTTCTGCTTGTTGGTCGGTCATTTATAAAAGTTAGATGTAATGTTTACACTAAAGTCTTAAAAATACATGATTTTTTTGAGTTTTAAATATACTATCAGGTGACACTCTTTAGAAAAGATAAAACACCTCCTGTTTAAGTTAGTTTTAAAATACGCTGTTGTGCTGTTAAAGTATTTATACACAATAATTTATTGTTTAGTATGGTATCGCTATTGGTTTTTAGTTTAAAAAATTCGATAACTTGATAATTGCCCACAATCTGTACTACTGAAGGTAAGACTCCTGAAGCCCCACAAGATTCTTCTTCGACTAACCTCTTAAAGTCAGGAAAAGCTTCGTGAAAACTTTTTGAATTATTGTAATTAAAAACACCCACTTGACCCTCAAATCCATGAACGCCTCCATAAATTATTGGTATGTTTAAGCGTTTACAAGTTTTACTAATTGCATATCTTGAAGCGTAGTTATCTGTACAATCAAATACCGCTTGATGGCCTTCTAGGAGATCCTTTCCATTTTCTGAATTCAAATACGTTTGATGCAATTTTAGACTAAGTTTTGCCGAAAATTGAGAAAGCTTTTCTTTCGCGCATTCTACTTTTGGTCTTCCAATATCTTTGCCATCAAACAAAACTTGCCTGGGCAAATTAGAGGCTTCAACCGTATCGCCATCGATAAGAGTGATTTTATTTACTCCAAGCCTAACTAAACTTTGTAAAACACAACAACCCAAACCACCAACACCGACGACAACTGCATATGACGATTGCATGACCTTGTGATGTTCTTGTCCAATTAAAGACTTTTGAACTTCATACAGATGCTCCACAATTTATCTATTTATTTGACTCGTTATTGTGGTATCTGTGATTTTATCATCTTCAGCCAAAAGGAACGCCTTGCTTAAAACAATGGATAAACCCTTATCGCCTTCGAATGGGATAAACAATTTATCGGTTGTTTTTTCTACAGTTCGAGATGGTACAATACACAGATACTGGTCATTGGGTTCCATCAATATATTACCACTGCCAATATGGATTTTATAGGTTCTGAGTTTTCCTTTTACCATCAGAAATTTACCTTCAATTTTTGCAATTCCCCTAATCTTCTTAAGTCTGGGCAATAAGCGTTGTAAGATTACTTTTCTGGTTTTAGCAATTTCAGTTAAATCACCAAAAGAATAAGACTGCCAGTAATCTCTGTTTTCTTGGCGTTCGCCATTGTTATCTGCCCATTGTGGGTCGTTTCCAACACTACAGACACCAACGAACAAATCGACATCTCTCATAATTTCGGTAAATGCCATTTTGGGGACATCGATCATATCGACAGTTTCGTTGGCAGTGTTTTTGAACTTTACCTGAACTGTGGTAATATAATGCCAGATGCCGGTATCGTTAAAAGCTTCGTCTTGATTTAACTCATCTATCCAATATTCTGCAGTTAGTTCATATTCTGGCAAATACTTTTGACAAACCTCTCCATCTCTGCCATCGTCAAACCAGCCTAATAAAGAATATTTCCAACCTCTTAAACCCGCCAAAGCATTAAACTGATGTTGTTTCAAAATATGTGATGCCATTCTGTTGGAATAGGATTTTGTATTTATCTCGGCATCGGTGAGAATATAAATCTCTCTAAACACTTGTTTTATAGGCTGTTTCCATTCCAAATCTAAAATCTTATCACGCCAAGATATAATTGTCTCTTCATCAGCATTTATAGGATGCCATAATTTGACTTGAATATTTTCATCAAGATGGCCTAGGGCATTTCCACTAATGTCTTTCCAAGAATCCTCCAAGTAAATAGCATTTGTTGAAGTGTTATCTTCTATAAAAGTCCACACCAGTTTTTTGGTTATGGGGTTGACTAAACCATGCTCGAAATAATACTTTTTAAAGTCTGAAAAGCTCCAGGTTCTATCGAGTATAAATTGATTATCGATTCGTTGTTTTTGTGCAGAATATACTTTTTGAATGTCTTTGACCTCTTTTCGTGTTTCTTTTAATTTATGAGTCAAAGCTGTACTATTCTTTACAACACTTGGCACACTTTTCATAGTATTTCCATCTGGCCTGAGCCAGGTTTGTTTGACTTTAGAATTTACAATCTCCACTACTAATTTGTAGCCCTCGAAATCAAGAACTTTAGAGCCGTTGGTCAATTTAAAATCAGGAACTGCCATTTCTTTGAGTTCCTCAACAGAAACCTTGTACTTCTTTGCGCCTTCTTCCAAATATTTATCTATAATCTTTTTGATGTTGTTTTGCCTAAGTTTCAACTTAATTCGAGATAAGGCACCAAGTCCATCTTTTCCGCGCATGTTACCTAATGTATAGACACAGGCATTGCCCAAAGAGGCAGCCGCAGGACCTTGACCAGGAATCTTTTCATAGCTTTTTTCAAAAATCTTTGAAAGCAGGCTAATGGTTTCTTTATCCGAAAAGCGTTCCATCGTCCACACGATTCCTTTAATGAATTGCTGACTAGGACTACAAAGAAAAAATCCTTCAGTCCAATCGTAAGTCGTTCCGTCGGCATATGTGTGTGTTCTGGTTTGTATAGAAACTTGGCGATTTGATACCACAGACAGAATCTGATGTGCGATTTTTCTATAGCGGTTGGCGCCAATAGTTTCAATCTCAACAGATACCGTCTTTTGAAATTTCTTGGTAGGTTTGGATTGAGAAGCCTGTGATACGCTTAAAAAAATCGTATTGAAGTTAGCTTGATGCTCTTCAATCGTGTTTATGATGGCATTGACATCGTCGCCTATGTCATTGGTTTTTAATTTAAACAGAATAACTTCATTTTCGTCTGAAATGAGTTTAATGAGTTTGTTTTTAGCTTTAGAAATGTCGCTATAGCCATGATAGTCGTTCCTTTCTGAAAACACCTCACTATCTAGTAAACTAACAACAAATGTTTTTAACGCCTTCGAAGGCTTATTCTTCTTTAAAAAACGCTCAAGCTGGGTTATACTGTAATTGATGGGAAATTTGTCAAATCGTATATGAGGTGTGTCGTGTGCCTTTAGATAGTATTCGAATAATGCTATCCATTCAATTTCATCATACTGAAGATTTCCTCGCATTAATCCAGCAATAAAAGAAGAGATGTTTGTGTTTGCTCGATGGCGGTTACTTATATGAAGTTTTTTGGCCAGATAGAGTTCAATCAACTCGATGATAAATGCCTTTTTAAATGTATTGTCCTGTGCTTTTACCTGTTTGTATTCTGTTGTTCTGCCTATTTCATTTGGACCCCAATAGGTACATTCGTTTAGTTTTGCTATGAGTTCTTCGGCTGAAGAAGTATTTTTTAAGGTATTATTCTGCATAGAAACTAAGATTAACCACCAACAAGAGGTGTGAGTTTGATAAATGAGACTTCGGTTGAAGCATCCACAAGAATTTTGTCCTCAGGATGTTCTACTTGTTCGTCGTCCACAAGCAAAATAAATCCATTATTCATAAAGGCGTCCAAAGCGATATACAATTGCTTTTCGACATCAATTTTAGGGTTTGTTTTGTTATTAATTCTGTTTTCGAGATTACCAGGTCGTACGAGTCCGTTTCTGTAGTGTGTTAGGTTGGTTTCATAACGTTTTACCTCTTCTACAATTCGTGCCTTAATCAATTCTTCTACTGTAATGTATTCATTTTCAAACTGAAGCGAAATTTTCTGCAATATATCTCCAGCTGCAGATTCGTCCTTTATGGTTAATGTATTCATCTTAATGCTTTAAAGGATAAATGTAAACATCTTTGATGAATAGTAAAATACTTTGATGCACTATTTCAATTTAGGTTATTATGCACTAAATTTTAAGTGGAAATGTTACTAAGCCGTCTTTTTAAACTTCAAATACGTCAATTTTCGCCAAAACCATTCTAAAGGGCCAAAGCGGTACGTTTTTAATACCAAAGGAGAAACAACTAACATCACTACCCAAATCGCGATAACCACTAGAAATTGTTGTAACCTGTCTAAACTTCCAAACAAGCCTAAGCCATGTCCATAAAAAATTAAGCCGCAAATAACCGACATGCCTATATAGTTGGTAAATGCCATTCGACCAGCACTTTGTAATCTTGACTGTAGAGGTTTTAGAATTCCTTTTTTGTAAAACCACATCAACATCCCAATATAAGCTAATGCCATAGAAACCCCTGAGACAAATTTATAATTTGCACCCACATTCATAACGTAAGCCCCGTTCCATTCTAAAGCATAAGCTTGGTATAATCCGAATCCAGAAACAATTAGTCCAACAACAAACCCTATTGTCATCATTTTCAAATAATAGGCATTGGACTTTTCGGCAGATAGAATGCCTTTTTTATAAAGTAGCATGCCGAGTAACATCATAGACATGGTACGCCAAAAGATTTCAATCATAAACACAAGGGTTTGAAGACCAATGGCTTCCTTCATTCTCAAAGGTATTTGTGCTCCTATCGAACCTAACATGGCTTCCGTTTGTTTAGCAATTTCCTGAGTTGAAGGGTTGAAAAATGAAAAGGTTTTTTCCAATTGGTCCGCAGGCATGCTATAATAGGTTAAAGCATTAAAACCAATTGGAACAAGGAAGAATATAATGCTAAAAATCAAAAGTTTGCGTACTGATGATTTTCTAAAAAAGAATACTAAACCGCCACAAATGGCATAAGCCACCAAAATATCGCCGTGCCAAATCAAATAGGCATGTATAAGACCAAATAACAAAAGCCAAAATAGGCGTTTGTAGTGCAAACCAAAAGCCTTTTTCCCTTTGGCTTCGATTCTTTGGGTAAACAAAACAACTCCTGCTCCAAACAGAATTGAGAAAATAGACATAAATCTGGTGTCGGCAAATATGTAGTTAAAGGCATGAAAGTATTTGTTATATCCGTCTAATCCAGCACCAATGGTTGGATTCATATAGGCCATACTGACTTGTGAAAATGAGGTGATATTCATAATTAGAATTCCTAAAACGGCAAAGCCACGGAGCAAGTCTAATGAATGAATTCTTTGTTTTAAATCGATAGGTTGAGTTTGGTTGGACATGATATGTTTCTTTTGCTAGTATTTTTAGGATTCAAAATTGCTAAATCCTTGAAGCAAAGCAAAGCAAATTTTTCCAAAATGTTGAATTTTCTCACTGAATTGCGATTATATCAGGATAAAGTTGAATTTTAAAATTTGCGAGAACACCTAAAAAGTTCAGTACAGCTATTTGGATATAAATACTTTCGGAATAATTGTTCCTTAGAGTGACCAAAATTTTTCAAATTATAATTAATACTGGTAACGTTTACAGTTTTTATTTTTTGTTGAAAAGCATAACAAATTCGCTTCCCTTGGGAAGGGCTAAGGATGGGTGTTTTTTGGAGATTAAACACACAAAATTTCCTTTGGTTTTCGAAGTTTTCCTTATCAAAATAAATTCAGCGCAAACTAAGGGAAAGACGTTTAAGCGAAAGTTAAATTAAAAACTAAGAGGCAGTTTTAAAAACTTCAATAATAGCGATTCGAGAAGGTTTCTGACTTATAATCAATCTTGATATACTTCAATAAACTTATATTTTAGATTTATATCTATTTATTTGGATTCGCTAAATGCTTTATTAAGTAACTAATTCCTTCCTTTTTCGCCTGGATAGAGTTCTGGTAAAGGATCGCTTTGCCAAAACTGTTTTGTAGCCACATCAAGTATGGTCAATTTTCCGGTAAAAGCAGCGTCAGTATCTACATTCCACAGATTGATTGCATTAATAGGAATATCCGAATCGAAATGAATGGTTGGCGTATGACCAATGTAAATCTCACGGTATAATCCTAGTCGTGTATCTTCATAATCCGTATGTGTTTTGACCTCTTCGAGAATTGTAGCCACTTCCCAAAGCGTTCTGTCAAAATATAAATTGGGTTTAAAGGTTTCGTGTTCTGCCCCATGCATAGATGTGAATCCCGCATGCACAAAAAGCCTGTTCTTTTTGTCTTTATAATAAATGGGCATTCGCTCAAAAAAGTGGAGATGCTCAAGTTTGTCTTCGTCTGAAAATGCCGAATAGCTGTCTATTGTTTCTTTACCTCCATTTACCAACCAAACTGATGGCTCAGCTTTTCCGGTTCTTAGCCAATCTTCACACCAAACATCGTGGTTTCCTTTGATAAAAATACATGGCTGTTTTTGTTCCAATTCGATTAATAACTGAATAGTTTGAGCTGTTTCGCTCCATCCATCGACATAATCACCCAAAAAAATAAGCATGTCTTCAGCTGTCACCTGAGCGCGTTTCAAGACTTGAACCAATGCTCTGTATCCACCATGGATATCACCAATAACTAACGTTCTTTTCATATGTCAAATGTACTAAACTGAACTGGCAAATGAATCTTAAACCCTAGCCCATTTTATAAGAATTAAGAAATAAATTTTACTTAAATGATAAGACAATGGACAATCTGCCAAATAATTATTTGATCAGACTATTTTAACCTTCAATTAATCCAAATACAATTACGAAAACGATTGAAATAGTTTAATTTTGCAAAAAATTTTATTAAAAAATACACCATCAATGTCTACACTACCTAATTACGAGCAGGAAATTGCGTCTCAAGTTGAACAACGAAAAGCATCTGTAGAGTTTATTAATCTCGTCAATCACTTATGGTACGATAAATCCATCGAATTGGTTCTATTCAGAAATCCACTAGTGGATAAACGAGCTGGTGAAATCTTAAACCTGATCAATTATTCTAAAGAATTTGTTGGTAAAGAAATCTCCATTTTCGATACTTTAGAAATTGCACAAGCCATTCAAAAATTAGAGTTGCCTTCAGCGAAATTGGATATTGGAAAACTCACATATGAATATATATTAGAAGACAATGAAATCTATGACAAACCTCTTTTTGTTAGCAACAAATTAAAAGGTTCTAAATCCTTTGGACAAATAACTCCAAAAGATGTTGTTCTTTATGGTTTTGGCAGAATTGGTCGTCTTCTGGCGAGAGAATTAATGACCAAAATGGGCAATGGTGCTCAATTAAGACTTAGAGCCATTGTCACTCGTGGCGCAATCAATAGAGATGTTTTGGAAAAAAGAGCCTCTTTACTGCGCGTAGATTCTGTTCATGGCGATTTTCTAGGAACTGTTTTGGTAGATGAAGCTAAAAAAGCACTTATTATTAATGGAACCACTGTGCATTTCATATCCGCCAATGCACCAGAGGACATAGATTATACAGCTTATGGCATCAAAGATGCCTTGGTGATTGACAACACAGGAGCGTTTAGAGACAAAGACGCTTTAGGAAGACACTTAAAAGCCAAAGGAACAAGCAAAGTGCTTTTAACAGCACCAGGAAAAGGTGTTCCCAATATTGTACATGGTGTAAATCATAAAGATTACAATCCTGATACTGTCGATATATTTTCTGCAGCGTCTTGCACAACGAATGCCATTACACCAATTCTAAATGTCATTGAAAATAATTTTGGTATAAAAAAAGGCCATTTAGAAACCATACATGCCTATACCAACGACCAGAATTTGGTAGATAATATGCATAAAAAATACAGACGAGGTAGAGCTGCTGCCCTTAATATGGTAATTACTGAAACCGGTGCCGGCAAAGCTGTCGCCAAAGCTCTGCCCGCTTTAGAAGGAAAATTAACATCCAATGCCATTAGAGTTCCTGTACCGAATGGCTCTTTGGTGGTTTTAAACCTTCAGATTAATAAGGAAGTAACC
>JAUIFC010000275.1 GCA_030429455.1 Bacteroidia bacterium
CTCCAAATACAACAAAAATGAAACAAGATTATTATGACATATTAGGAGTTTCAAAAAGTGCATCTGCATCCGAGATAAAAAAGGCTTATCGAAAACTTGCCATAAAATATCACCCAGATAAAAATCCAGACAACCCTGAAGCAGAAGCAAAATTTAAAGAAGCAGCCGAAGCTTATGAAATCCTAAGCAATTCGGACAAAAGAGCAAAATATGATCAGTATGGTCACGCTGCTTTTGATGGCGCTGGCGGTTTTGGTGGCGGCGGAATGAATATGGACGACATATTCAGTCAATTTGGCGATATATTTGGTTCTGCTTTTGGCGGACAAGGCGGTGGCTTTAGTGGTTTTGGTGGTTTTGGAAGACAGAGCCAAAGTAGAGGCAGTAACTTGAGAATAAGAGTTAAGCTGGAATTGGAAGATGTAGCCAAAGGCGTAGAAAAGAAAATTAGAGTAAAACGCAAAAAAAGAGCTTCCGACACAACATACAAAACCTGTCCTACATGTAACGGAACTGGACAAGTCACTAGAATAACCAATACCATTTTAGGAAGAATGCAAACGGCTTCAGTTTGTAGCACATGTCAAGGTTCTGGCCAGGTAATCGACAAAAAAGGAGCGGGAACAGATGTCCATGGTTTAAAGTCGGAAGAAGAACTGGTAAGCATAAACATTCCTGCTGGAGTTGAAGATGGCATGCAACTTAAAGTAAGTGGCAAAGGAAATGAAGCTCCTGGAAATGGCATGGCTGGAGACTTAATAGTGCTTATTGAAGTCAACGAGCATAAACTGCTAAAAAGGGAAGGCGATAACTTGCATTACGACTTATATGTCAGTTTTCCTGAAGCTGCACTCGGCACACATAAAGAAATCCAAACCTTGACAGGTAAGGTGCGTATAAAAATTGAAGCTGGTGTTCAAAGTGGTAAAATATTAAGACTAAAAGCAAAAGGAATTCCAAGTTTAAATAGATATGGTACTGGCGATATTTTGGTTCATGTCAATGTCTGGACGCCAAACAATTTGAACAGAGAGCAAGAACAGTTTTTTCAAAGTCAGTTGAACGACCAAAATTTTAAGCCTAACCCAAATAAATCAGACAAGTCCTTTTTTGAAAAAGTAAAAGACATGTTTTCTTAACAGAAAAATGACTATTATTTTTTAAATTATTTTTAAATCTCAAAATACCAGAATCATGACTAAATCAATTTTTTCTTTTGCAGTAATAGCAATTCTTTCATTTAATTTTTTTGCCTGTAGGCCAGAAACCAAAAAAGAAACTAATGAGGCCATCGAAGCAGCAACACAAGAAATAGAAGAAGCCGCTGAAGACGCCGTCAAAGAAATAGAAGAAGCGATCAATGAAATTGAGGATGCTACGGAAGAGGTAATTGAAGACGTAGAAGATGCGACTGAAGATGCATCAAGAGAACTGGAAAAAGCGTCTAGGGACATCAAAAAAGAAGCATCCAAAATAGTTAAAGAAATAAAAGATGAGACTTCTAAGGTAAAGGAAGAAATTGAAAGAGAAATAAACTAATTATTCATAATTTTGAACATGAAGCCGCAATACTCTTGCGGTTTTTTTATTTTTATACCGTCAAATAAATTGTAATGACCACCAATAATTCAAACAGATATGCCCAACGTGGTGTATCTCACCAAAAAGAAGACGTACATAATGCCATTAAGAAAATTGATAAGGGTCTTTTTCCAAAGGCCTTTTGCAAAATAATACCCGATTACTTAACGGCAAGCGAAGAGCATTGCATCATCATGCACGCCGATGGCGCAGGAACGAAATCCTCTTTAGCCTATATGTATTGGAAAGAAACGGGCGATATTTCTGTTTGGCGAGGTATAGCTCAAGATGCCATCATCATGAATATTGACGATTTGTTATGTGTCGGAGCAACGGATAATATCTTGTTGTCTTCAACTATTGGTAGAAATAAATCTTTAATTCCTGGCGAAGTCATTGCAGAAGTGATTAATGGCACCGAAGCCATTGCAAATCAACTGAAAGACATGGGTGTTAATGTCATTACAACTGGAGGCGAAACAGCGGATGTTGGCGATTTGGTAAGAACCATTATTGTCGACTCCACGGTGACTGCCCGAATGAAACGTGAAGATGTGATTGATAATGCAAACATCAAAGCTGGTGATTGTGTTATTGGTTTAGCGTCGTTCGGTCAAGCAACTTACGAAGACGAATACAATTCAGGAATGGGAAGTAATGGCTTGACTTCTGCAAGACATGATGTCTTTCATCACTATTTAGCAGAAAAGTATCCTGAGAGTTTTGATGGCAGTATTCCTCAAGATTTGATTTACTCAGGTCAAAAACACTTAACCGATTCCACAGAAACACCTCTAGATGTTGGTAAACTGGTGTTATCGCCAACCAGAACTTATGCACCTGTGATAAAGACGATTTTGGATGAATTTTCCAATAAAGATATTCATGGGATTGTGCATTGTAGTGGTGGCGCACAAACCAAAATACTTCATTTTATAGAAAACTTACATGTCGTAAAAGACAATCTTTTTGATACACCTCCATTGTTTAAATTGATTCAGGAGCAAAGTCAAACGGATTGGAGAGAGATGTACCAGGTGTTTAATATGGGGCATCGCATGGAAATCTACACCGACCCAAAAAATGCAGACCGCATCATCGAAATTTCTAAATCTTTTAATATAGACGCACAAGTTGTTGGAAGGGTAGAGGAGTCCAATTCGAAAAGACTCACAATTTCATCCAATCACGGAACTTTTGAGTATTAAGATTTAGGTTTAAGTCTTTTTTTAAACGTAATAAGGGTAATTCTTGAATATCATAAATCAGGGAATACCCTTATTTTTTTATGGTATTTTCGGTTTAAATTGCAATAGCGAAAACAATCATTTATTTTCAATTTTCATCAATTCATATATAGGTTATTTCTGAAAAAAGGACGATTTATTACGGTAATTTCAAGTTATAAGTGGTATAATACCGATGACGAATGAGATTGACTTTGATTTAAAAATAATTATCTACATTTATGGGACTTAAAAATAGATTTTGAAAAGAATTATCATTTTATTATTAGTTCATGTTAGCATTGTTCAAGCTCAACATCCTCAGCATATAATTGATAGCTTGGAAAGAGAGCTCAATGTTCAAGTTGCAGATTCCTCTAAAGCCGATTTGTATCTAAGTCTTTCAGCCGAGAGTTTGAGTTATCATTTTGATAAAGCCAAGCCATATGCAGATTCAGCTTTATATTATTCATTAAAGGCCAACAAGTTTAGGCTACCAGAAATTTACAATAATTTGGGGCTAATTGAAAATGAATTAGGTAATCATGAAAAGGCAAGATCATACTACGACAAGGCTTTGACAATT
>JAUIFC010000276.1 GCA_030429455.1 Bacteroidia bacterium
ATGTAATTTTAATACTTATTCTAAAAAAATAGGAGTTATAAATGTCTAAGAAAAAGAAAACTAGTAAGTTTACATCAGATGGAATCGATCAGTTAGCCAAGGATAAACCTGTCGTATATAAAATATTTGACAAAAATAACAACAATATTTATACCGGTATTGCCAAACGTGGTAGAGTTAATAACCGTCTAAAGGAACACCTCCCAGGAGGAAAAGACCCAATTCCAGGTGGAGTAAAAGTACACATTGACCAAAAACCATCGATCGAGAAAGCAAAAAAATCCGAATCTTTAATCATTAAGAAAAGTAAACCAAAGCATAATAAACAAGGCAAATGAGTCACTTAAGATATCTGTATCAGCAAATTTTTGTCGATACAGATGTCTTTGGTTCAGCAATTAGCATTATTTATTTTATAAAAGCGTACCCTTAGAATAATGTGGACGGTTTAAAATAGCTGCAAAAACTTGTTGCCTAACGGACTGCGCATAAGGGGACAAGGGCATTAACACACAAGCTTTATAATATTCTATCCAAAATCGTTAAAACTTCCAAACTTCAAAGTAATACAAGCTGCCCTTGGCTCCGGTTGATGCGCTTGGTTATGTGCATTACCAAACAAAAACCTAGAGGTATAGAACTCTCAGATCCCAGGAAATTTATTTTAAGACCTTATTAATCCTTTCGATTAATTTTTTCCAGCTTCCTTGCTCGTCATTTGTCAAATCACTTGGGTCTGAATTTCTGCTCCAGCGGACGTAAGCTTTAGCTAATTTGTATTTTGAAAAGCCTTGCACTTCACTTGTAAATATACTAATGATTGATCTATTTGGTTGTTCAACTTCCATGTTTGTAACATCCACCCCAAATTCTTCTTTAACTATTTTTGTCAATGTCACACGTAGTAGGTCCTCAATCTCAGCTTTTGGAATATTATTACAAAAATCTTTGGTTCGAATTATGTTTTTGTTTCCTAAAGTGTGAACAAGATTTTCCTGCTCTGCTGCTTGATCTCCAGCAGCGTCAGAATCTAGCAAAGCAGCAACCTTAAGGTTATGGGCATGTAAGATAGTGGCGTAATACACCACCTTTCCCGCGGAATTAGCAAAGACTAAAGATATTTTATCATTTAGATTAGCAATTTTCTCTGACCTGAGCATAGCAGCGGTTGCTTCAAGATACCAATAGTCAGTAATTCCTTCTAGAACCAAATTTCTCTGTTGTGAGAACAAACTATTCGCAAGATCATATCCTAATGCTTCCTGTAACGGCAATAGTGCTGCTGGATCACTAGAGGAAATTGTTGTGTGTACTTTAGTCCCGTCATTACGATTCTTCATTTCAACAACTCTCACATAGTCGAGCTCATCAGGTCCTACAAGAAAGGGAGAATGCGTTGTGAAAATGGTTTGGTTTTTGGCAGCTAGCCTTGAAATAGTTTTTCTGAAGTCGCGCTGTTTTAGTCCATGCAGACTTAGCCCGGGTTCATCCAATAATAAAATTGCATTTTCATGTTTATCCATCGCCTCTGCAAAAAATACAACAAAAAAAGAAACTAACCACTGAAAACCTTCCGACCTCTGATCTAATTCGATGTCAACACCCAGGTCATCTTCAACTACAACTTTTAAATATTGTCCATCAGCCGTGACTTTAAGCTTATCTGCTTCGGGCCTTTCGGGATTTGGTAACCAAACAGATCGAATTTCTCTTGTTAGCCTCACACTCGCAGCATTTAACTGATAACTTCTTGTATCCAATTTATCTTTATAATTTTGCAATGCAATTTGATCATTATTATTGGGGCTTGGTGTATTCCCTAAATCTGATAATTCTCTAGCTGTAAATCCTAAAAGTTTTAGTAGGCATAAATTCCCATAATCATAATAGGCATCATCCAATAAATTTTGCTGCACTCTACGGGCCAAATGGTCCAAATGGATAGAGGGTCTAACCTTAAAATAATTGTTAAATAAAATGAATACAGGCAGCCTTTTCCACAAAGTATTTAGAACTTCAGTATGCTTTAAATTAAACTCAACCTTTTCTAATAGTTCAGAATATCTTAATTCCTCTTTTTCGTTCCCTTCTTCGACAAATTCATAGTTCTCTTCTAGCCAATTTTTTAGAGACTTGGCATTCTCTTCGGAAATTATCGAATCCTCAGACCACTCATTTGTAAGCAATTTAAAAGTTTGACTTGGTTTGGTTAATTCTTGAGAATCATCTGATTCATTTGAATTTAAATTTTTATCCATATGTGAGTACATTCTTACAAAATCCTTTTTGATATCTCTAAGCAAAATTTTTGGAGGCCCATATACAAGGCTGTGGTATGGTTTATTATCAAGATTTCTCCACACCTTGTATTGACAGTTCTTATATTGTTCAGGAATTAATGCCTTATCAGAATCCTCTAATAGAAAATACCCAGTTACAATAGTTATTTTTTCTGGATCGGATTTACCAGTAGTAATATCATTATATTTTGAGCGTGGATAGTCTCTTAATGGAATAAGTTCATCAACTTCTTCAGGTTTATTTAACTGCTGCAAGGCTTTAAGAAGAACTGTTTTGCCTGCTTCATTTGGGCCGACTAAAATAGTTTTGAGGTTTTCAACATCAAACTCCCCAGAATCAATTATACTTCGATAGTTCTGAACTCTAGCTCTTATAAGTCTCATTCATTATCTCCCAACGTTAAAGCTATAATTATTATCTATTTGCACATAACGGACTGCGGCTAAGGGGGCAAGGGCCCAAACACACTATCCGTAACCGATTTTACGAAAACTCGTTAAGAATCCCAAACTTCAAAGTAAAACAAACCGCCCTTGGCTCCGGTTGAGCCGCTTTGTTATACAGCACCCAAATAAACACACCAACACGAAGAGCCAATGACTGAGCAACATCTGTCTTTCCGCACAAACCAGAGCAAAAGGACAATGACTGAGCGACGGTTCCGCTCTCCTGAGCAACAAACCCAATAGTTTCATGAATCATCGGCTGCCCAAACTCTTTAGTTTAATTTTTCTCCAGAATTTCACGGGCTGTACAGCCGACCGCAAAGCGATTCGTTTAAACACTGATTGGCAGAACTCAAATGGCAATTGGAACTTGAAAACAAGCTGAAAATTGGTACAATGATCGGGGAAATTTCAAAACCCGTTCCACTAATTTTCAAGAAATTGACGGAACAAATTCCACCCTATTTCAAAAACTCAGTCAGCAGTCCTCATCTCAAATTGAGAGGGCAGCCCAGGCGGATTTGCTGCAATTTTCATGAACACCACTCACTCCATTTAGTTAAGCTGCGGATTTTACGTCACTTGATTTTCATTTCCATAAATTATAAAATTTCGGAAAGACTCCGGC
>JAUIFC010000050.1 GCA_030429455.1 Bacteroidia bacterium
CAATTGGCTAAATTCAGCAATCAATTCTAGTTTTGCTTTTCAGCTCAGATTTCATATTGTAATTGCTTTTTTCATAAAAACCCATTTCAATTGAATTTGTTTTCCAGATTGTGTTTCAAATTCCTTTATTCTTGGCGAAAGCAAAGCTGAAATCACACTGCTAATCACTACTTTATATACGTTGTCTAAATTTTCAAATGAAAAATGTAAAATAGCCCAAATCATTAAGTAAATGGCAAAAAATGATAAGTACCATATGATCTTTACTTTTGTTTTTTTATTCATAATTTTCAGTTTTAAGTGCATTACAACGTTGATTGACAAAGGCTCGAATATGTGTTGTGCGGGATTTCAAGGCGCTTCGCTATCAAACCGCTACACTGTTTATGTAATGCCTTGAAGTTCAAATTAACAAAATCGCCTCGCATTACCTATATTTATTGTTCCTTTTGCACAAACCCAAATATACAACAATAAATAATCTGTTGATTATTCCAATTTATCCACTTAAAGTATTGTTTTACCATATAATATGTCGTATATTTAACCATGCAAGGCAAAAAAGAAAACCAAGAAAAACTGTTCGTTACTTTTCGATGAAGTGAACATGTACCACCACAGAACTTCTACCGGCAACTAAAAGACATACTCGATTTACAATTTCTAAGACCACTCACTAAAAACTTTTATGGCCGTTGTGGACAGGAAAGTATAGACCCTGAAGTGTTCTTTAAACTGTGTTTGGTCGGTTACTCAGAAAACATCATAAGCCATTGTAAAATAAGGCAAAAGCAAAGGCTTTTATTCAAATCAATAAAATCAATCTACAGAACTTTATTTCATCACTTTTTAGCCTACAAAATATGCAAATGATAAAAGCACAATAATCTAATTCAACATAAAAAAAGCCCTTATAAGAGCTTAAAATCAGTCTTTGTTTTTGAAAATTAAGAGTTGTGCATCAGCTGCTATTGTTGTTAGCAGTTTTTCTTAACACAATCAGAATTGTGTGACCATGAATTTTGTTAGCTCTATTTTTAACATATTTTATTAAAATTCCTCGAAGTTTCAAAAGTTTAATTACTCTTAAAAAGTGCTTAGCAATATATTTCCCTAAAGTCTTTCTAATCATTACATTAAAATACCATTCAAAATGATAAGCTTGCAAAGGTTCAAATTCAATTTTTAATAATTCTAAATTGAAATAATTAGCTATCATTTTTAAAGATTCTTCAGTCCAAAGTCCCATATGATGCGGAGGCATATTTAGTATACTAAACCTATCATGTTTAATAAAGCTATCATTGTTTGGAACACTTATTACTAACAGACCATTATCTTTTAAACATTTAATTTTTGCCTTTAAAAAACTATTTACGGTAGGTATATGTTCAAGAACCTGAAACGAACACACTAAGTCAAATTCACCCTCATATTCAACACTATAGTCCTCAACACTCCTATTTATTATCTTTAAATTTTCTTCTGATATAACAGTACTTTCATTAAGTTCTAAACCTATACATTGAATATTTTCATGTTGCTTAGAAATATTCCTTAAAAAGTCACCATTTCCACATCCTACTTCCAAAATTTTTTTGCCCTCACTAATTAGCTTATTGCAAACTTGGTGTTCCCATTTCCAAGGCATATAGTACCAATCATATTTTTGTAGTCTTTCATAAAACCTCGAATTTCCTGTAATATTAAAAGGACTATAGAATTTGTAATTAGATTTTTTACACTTATATAATTCAATTGAATCTGTTGAGGATAAAATGTCACTTATATCAATATTAAATTGATTTTTATACTCATCAATAAGACGTTCTTTTGATATTTCACTTTGAAATTCTACTATTGAATTTTCAATATAAGGATTTTTAATCATAACACTAAATATATGTAATTATTACTCTACTATCAAGAATCTTAAACCTAACTAATGTCAAAAATTAATCTTGAAATCCTAAAATTGCTACCAACGTCCAACTAAAATGAGCATGCGTGCCAGCAGCTAGATGCGCTAAAATTTGCAGTTTGTACAGTAATATCAAAAAGCTCAGTTCGCATGTTCATTTTAGTGTTTGATAGGTGCTTTTTTACAAATTATCATGGTGTTGTCTTTTAATTTAGTACTTAAGTCACCCAAATGAGTTTTCCTCGTATAATTACAATGTTCAATTTCTTCCAAAGAATATCCGTATTCGAACAATAGTTTTAATATTGATTTACAATCGGTATTAAAATTGTCTCTTAGGTTCTCAACATTAATTTCCATTAGGAGGGTAACATTTGTATTGGCCAAAGTACTTTTCATTCCTTCTAACGCAAATCCCTCAGCTCCTTCTATATCAATTTTAATAAAATCAGGTTTAAAAATAATTCTTAGCTAGAAAATCGTCAATAATCATCGTTTCAACTTCAATGAATTCATTTGAGGAATTTGAGTTCATAATTGATCTAGGGTTTGGATTTGCATTTTTTGGAACTTTACTGTCCCAGTTGAATAAGAAACAGTATAGTTATTAATCTCACCATTTTTTAGATGGTTTATATAGGTTCTTTTGAATAAGATCAATGCATTTTGGTTCAACTTTGAACACATGAACTTTTCCTTCTTTTGCCAATTCTCCAGGAATACAGGAAAAGTATCCCAAATGCCCTCCAATGTTTAGGACTATGCTATTATGGTTTAAACAATCTATAAATATGACAATAGCTAGAGGTACATGAAATATCCCATTATCATATCTGGGGTAAAATCAACTTTTAGAGTATAAATCTGAAACTTTATAAGATAAGCTTAAATTTCGGTGTATTAGGTGCCATGTATTGATGTTTTCGTTTTGTTTTAATAATTTTTGTTTCTTAGATATCTAAGTTTTGTGCGACTCTTCTAGCTGCACTAATAAGCCAATTATTTCTAAAAATTTCTTAATGATTTTTTTCATTCTCTTTTATAATTGCAACTAATTAGCGTATATCCCCAAAAATACAGCACTTTTTTATTAGTCGTTTCAGCTTTAGTCCAATTTTTCAGATTTGTGATCTAAGGGCATTTTAATTTTTTCTTGCAATGTAAAAGCCGTAACTGTAATAGTCCTTAAATTTATGATACATGTCGATTTCAGCTTGATGAGCTTCGACTACTTTTCTTGCGAGCTCAGAATGTTGATGGCGTTTCAAAAAGTGCTCAAATCTTGCTTGCATAGGCTTGTAGTAGGTCTCCAACCAACTGTCTTGAGATAAATAAAAGTATCCTACAAGTGAATAGCCATTATTTTCCAACTGTTTGATTTTGTTGGACGCCGTATCAATTTCTGGGTATTCAGTTTTCCAAAATACTTCTATTTCCTGTGGTCTCGATTGGGTGATCCAAGTGATTTCACTTACAGATAAATAGCCGCCAACTTTCAAATAGTTCTTCCATTTCTTGAGTCCATGTTCAAATCCAATATTATAAATTGCCCCTTCCGACCAAATGATGTCGAAGGCTTCGTTTTCGAAAGGCAAATCTTCCATTGATTTTTCGAGCGTTACAATTCTGTCCGTAAATGCTAATTCTTGAGATTTTTCATTGAGTTGGTCCAAAAACTCTGGAAACAGGTCCACAGCTGTGATTTGTGCGTTGATGTGTTTAGCAAGTGAAATGGTCTGCCCACCTGAACCACAGCCAATGTCCGCCACTTTCAAATCATGGTTCGTTGGTAAATTCATGACCTCAAGTGCTCTTAGCGTGTCCTTTTCGCTTCCTGGCCCTTGTCTTTCCGATTGTTTATGCAGATCAACTATCAATTCTAATTCTGTCATACCTTTGGTTTTTTGTCATCTATTAGTTGCGTAAACTATTGACATACAATGTGTTTAAAACATTATGGAGTAAAAGATTAAAATAACAACACCCAAAACAATTGCTTTGGGTGTTTATGCTAAAAGTATAAAGTCTAACACTTATTCTACAATAAACTTTCCATTCATTAAGGCGACATGACCTGGGAAACTACACACAAAATCGTAGGTACCAACAGCAGGTGCATCAAATGTTATTGTAATTTCTTCGCCTCCTCCAAGCATTTTGGTGTGCACAAGGATGTCTGGACTATCTACAGGAATATGATCGTTCGCCTTAGCTTTCAGTGCTTTTTTGGCAAACTCGTTGATATCTACACCTTGTTTTAACAATACAAAATTATGCCCCATGACTTTTTTGTCCAATTGGCCAACATGCTTAAGTGTTAATTTTACTTGGTCTCCACTCGGTACTTTAATTTCTTTAAGATTGTAACGCATTTGGTCATTACCTTCAATAATTACGTTGGTTACGCCTTCCTCCTTTTCGACGGTTTCTTTTGGTGTTTGGTTAATTTTTATACTTGGTTCTTCTTTTTTCTCTGTTGAATTGCCACATGACAAAAGCGTCATTACCGCTATGGCTAAAAATAAATTTAAAATTTTCATTTGCTTGAGTGTTTTAAAAAAACATTGGTAGAATAAATAGCGAACAAATTCGATCTTTACCCTACCAAATGTTATGATTATTGTTTAATAAATATGATTTATCTTTCGTTTAAAGGCACAAATGCTCTATGGTTAGCACCTGTATAGATTTGTCTTGGTCTTCCGATAGGCTCTTTCTGCTGTCTCATTTCTTTCCATTGAGAAATCCATCCTGGCAACCTACCTAAAGCAAACATAACTGTAAACATTTCAGTTGGAATGCCTAATGCACGGTAGATAATTCCTGAATAAAAATCGACATTTGGATAAAGCTTTCTATCGACAAAGTACTGGTCTTCCAAAGCTTCTTTTTCAAGACCTTTGGCAATGCCTAAAACTGGATCTTCGATTCCTAAATCTGTTAAAACCTCGTCTGCAGATTTTTTGATGATTCTCGCTCTTGGGTCAAAGTTTTTGTAAACTCTGTGTCCAAAGCCCATCAATCTGAAAGGGTCTTCTTTATCTTTGGCTTTAGCCATGTATTTTTTGGTATCACCGCCATCTTCTTTTATCGCTTCAAGCATCTCTATAACAGCTTGGTTTGCTCCACCATGCAATGGTCCCCACAAGGCAGATACTCCAGCTGAAATTGACACAAATAAACCTGCATGGGACGATCCAACAATTCGTACTGTAGATGTTGAACAGTTTTGCTCATGGTCGGCATGTAGAATTAATAGTTTGTTCAATGCAGAAGATACAACAGGGTTAACCTTGTACTCTTCGTTGGCTTTTTTGAACATCATCTTCAAAATATTGTCCACATAGCCTAGAGAAGTATCGCCATAGTCCAAAGGTTGACCTGTATTTTTACGCATTGCCCATGCGCACAACACAGGAAATTTTGCCAAAAGCTTAACAATAGATTTGTACATAGCTTCCTCCGATCTTACATCTACGGTCGTTGGATTGAAAGCTACCAAAGCACTTGTTAACGATGAAACAACACCCATTGGATGTGCAGATCTTGGAAAGCCATCCAATATTTTTTTCATTTCTTCGTCGACCAAAGATTCTTTTTTGATGTCTGAATGAAATTTTTCTAATTCTGTTTCGGTTGGTAACTCGCCAAAAATTAAAAGATAAGCCACTTCCAAAAAGCTTGCGTTATCAGCTAACTCTTCAATCGAATATCCTCGGTAACGTAAAATTCCTTTTTCGCCATCTAGGAATGTTATTGCACTTTCACAAGAACCTGTATTCTTAAATCCTCTGTCCAAAGTTATCAATCCACCCGAAGTTCCGCGAAGACTAGAAATATCTATACCATATTCATTTTCAGAGCCTAAGACTACAGGAAGTTCATACTGTTTACCTTCAAATTCGATTTTTGCTGTCATATTTTTTTATTATAAATTTTAATTATTAAAAAGCGTATAAATATAAGCACTACCTAGTTAAATTGCTGTTAATCCAAACGAAAAAAATCTATTCGAATCACCGTTTGCAAGGTAATCTGAATAGATTTTAAAATATATGACTTATGTCAATTTTTTTAAGATACTTTCACCTTAAAAGCTGACACGCCTGGAAAATAAGCTGCAGAACCTAATTCTTCTTCAATTCGCAACAACTGATTGTATTTTGCCATACGATCGCTACGTGAAGCAGAACCGGTTTTTATTTGTCCTGTATTTAATGCAACTGCCAAATCTGCAATCGTGTTATCTTCAGTTTCGCCAGATCTGTGAGACATTACTGCTGTGTACCCTGCATTTTTAGCCATATTTACCGCAGAAATTGTTTCGGTAAGTGTTCCAATTTGGTTAACTTTTATCAATATTGAATTAGCAATGCCTTCCTCAATACCTTTTGATAAACGTTCTACATTGGTTACAAATAAGTCGTCTCCAACAAGTTGAACCTTATCTCCTACTTTTTCTGTTAGCAATTTAAAGCCATCCCAGTCGTTTTCGTCCATACCATCTTCTATAGAAATGATAGGATATTTCTCACATAATTCAGCCAAATATTCAGCTTGTTCTTCAGACGTTCTTACTTCGCCGCTATCGCCTTCAAATTTCTTGTAGTCGTATTTTCCATTTTCATAGAATTCAGCAGAAGCACAATCTAAGGCAACCATTACTTCGTCTCCAAATACATATCCAGCACTTTCTACAGCTTGCTTAATGCAATCCAATGCGTCTTCGGTACCGTCTAATTCTGGCGCAAAACCACCTTCGTCTCCAACGGCTGTAGAAAGACCTCTTTTCTTAAATACTTTCTTTAAATGGTGGAAAATTTCACTACCCATTTGCATGGCATGTGTAAAGCTTGAAGCTTTTACAGGCATGATCATAAATTCTTGGAAAGCAATTGGGGCATCGCTATGCGAACCGCCATTTATAATATTCATCATTGGTACTGGAAGCGTGTTTGCAGCCACACCACCTACGTATCTATACAACGGCAAACCAAGTTCGTTTGCAGCTGCTTTGGCAACTGCAATCGAGACACCTAAGATAGCATTTGCACCTAATTTTGCTTTGTTAGGCGTACCATCAAGTTCAATAAGGAATTCGTCAATATCAATTTGGTCAAAAACAGAAAATCCTAAAAGCTTGTCTGCGATAAGGTTATTTACATTATCCACAGCTTTAGAAACGCCTTTACCCATATAAGACTCGTCACCATCTCTAAGTTCTACTGCTTCGTGCTCACCTGTTGATGCTCCTGAAGGCACAGCAAATCTTCCTAATGTACCAGTTTCTGTAGTCACATCTACTTCTAATGCTGGATTACCTCTGGAATCAAAAATTTGTCTTGCATGAATGTCTAAAATTGTACTCATTGTTATGTTTTTAAATTTTTGTGCAATTTACAACTTCTTAACATTTTATATTTTTAAATTTTCAATATATAACGTTAATATGACATACATCATAAACTTGACAGGTTGACATGTAGCAGAATATACAGAATTGCTGAAGAATAGTTTAAAGTAATTGTTGGTTTTTAATTAAAATCATGTGATTTCAACTACTTTTTAATCAAAAAGAGAACAGATTGGTTTTATTATTGCAAAAAGAAGATTTTGAAGTTCTGTCATACAGAATTGAAGTTGAAGGCTATTACAAGACGTTGTATTTTCATAATTGTAATAATTTTGAATATTGCCTGAAATTTGAAATTTATTTATAAAAAATGGCATAAAATCTGAAAAGGGATTAGGGTTTTTCACCATTAAATTGTTATATGTTTGTAATGATTAATTAATAAAAAATTATGAAAAATTCCATCGCAGTACTCTTAATGATTTTGCTATCATTTTCTGGATATGCACAAGAAGATAAGGAACAAACGGATTCCGAAAAACGTTTAGAGAGCTTTACAAAAAAGAAAAGACACGAGTTATCCTTGGATGTTACTGCGGCTTTGATTCTTCCCGCCTTTCAACCTCGCTATGAATATATTTTAGGACGATACTCTGGGTTTGGAGCAGATCTGTTTATCGCCATAGACAACGAAAATGTAAATACCGAAGAACTGGAAAAATTTTCCATTACACCATTTTATAGACAGTATTTTTTTAGCAAAGAAGATTTTGGTGCCAAAGGTTTTTATGCTGAAGGTTTCTTAAAAGCTTATACTTATGAAAGTGTAAGTAATATCGACATTTTTCCTCCTCAAGAGGATATGGAAGAAACATATTTTGAAACAGCTTTAGGTGTTTCTATAGGCTGGAAATGGGTGAGCAATTCTGGGTTTATGATTGACCTTGGTATTGGAATTGGAAGAAATCTTGGTTTTGCCGATGATCCTGATAACATTGTCGTTATTCCTCGAGGTGGCCTCCATTTTGGATGGAGATTCTAATTTCGAACTACTGATTTTATCATAATCATAATAAATTTTCAATGATAATATTGAAGAGTTTTCAATTATTTCGGTAGGTTTTATTACTTTTCATCACTTAATTTCGATAGATGAAAAAATATGAAACTGTAACGGCCTATATAGAAGGACAAGACTATTTTAAAGAAGAATTGTCCGAACTGAGAGTTTTGTTGTTGAAAACGGAACTTGAGGAATCCATGAAATGGGGCATGCCTACTTATTGTATCCAAAACAAAAACATACTTGGCATGGCCGCTTTCAAGCATCACTTTTGCATTTGGTTTCATCAAGGCGCATTGATAAACGACAAACACAACCTTCTTATCAATGCACAGGAAGGTAAAACAAGAGCAATGCGGCAAATGCGTTTTACACAGAAGTCGGAGATTAATGCCCAAATCCTATCGTCTTATGTTTCGCAAGCCATTCAAAATCATAAAAACGGTAAAGAAGTAAAAGTTAACAGAGCACCTAAACCAGTCGTGATTCCAAAAGAACTTTCAGCCGAACTCGAAAATGAAGCTGATTTAAAAAAGGCTTTTTTTCAATTGTCGCCATTTAAACAAAGAGAGTATTGTGAATATATTTCTACAGCTAAACGGGCAACCACAAAAACATCTCGATTAGAAAAAATTATCCCTATGATAATTGAAGGCAAAGGCTTGAATGACAAATACAAGAATTGTTAAAACTTTATTTATCGGTTATCAGGCTCCGTTAGCCTTATGATATCGTCTATCATCTTTACCACGCCTTCATCTCTAACCGTTTTAAGACTATTGTACAAATCCCCTTTCAGTTGATAGATATAATTTCTGTGGGTTTTGCTAAAAAAAGCCTTGCTATTTTCAGGATCGTCTGTGGCATCAGGATCGAAAGAAGTTCTTGCCCAAGGGCCATATTCATTGTATAAAAAGTTTTCAGCAAATTTTTCTTCTTCCAAATAATCCCCTAGTACATCTTTCCAGGAAATCAATAGTCGCCTTAACGTATCATTTCTTATCAAATCGAATGACGATGAATTTAACAGTGCTTCTACGGTTCCATTTTTTGGGTTGAAAGATTTGTTTTTCCACATCAGATTATTATAATACACAACGCTATCCGCAAAATGTTCATTTTCTTGAGTGCGCTGAGGATCATTATGGTTGAAAGTAGCCATTATAACAATAAGCTGTTGTGCGGCATGGTAACTCACGCTATTATTCGCTATAATGGAATCCAATTGAGACTTGTTGGATTTAAAATCTAAGTTAATTTCGTTTAGAAACGCTTGTTCTTTTTTGTCCAATTTGCGTTGCTCATTCCAATTATTAATTTGTAGAGCAATCAAAATTCCAATCACTACCAACAATATTTCGCCAATAGCATACTTTAAATACTTGCCCATATTATTTTGGTCAATTAATAGCCGTCTAATATTTCGAAAGACTTTAATCATAAGATTATTATTCCTGCCGTCGCCAGAATCACAGCTGAATTACTTTCATAAATTAAACGGCTGTAATCACTCTTTCTCCAGTATCAACGCTGGCAAACTCAAAGAAGCATACAAGTCATTATAGGCTTTCATTTCGATATTAATAATCACATCGCGTTCGGTTTTATAGACATTCCAATCCTCCATCAAATCCGCATAACGTTCCTTTGCGCCTTGTGTGACTTTTGGATTGGCTTGATCGATATAACCTTTGAGATTAATCAATTGTGCATTCAGTTTGTTATTAAAATTAATAACATCCTGAAAGGTCTTTTGCTTTTCCTGAATTAAATGTTCCTCCCAAGAATTAATTCGTTTTAACAACTCATCCCCTTTTTCCAATAAAGGTTTTGCGCTGTCATTATTTTTAAGACGTTCAGCATAGTTATTGAGTTGCTCTTTTGCCGATCGCATGAGATTAACGGATTCATGCATGTCTCTTATTGTATTTTCTATGCCTACCAGTAATTCTTGTTGCTCAACAAAATCTTGAGGTTGAGACTCTACATTAGGATTTGGAAGAATAGTCGCTGTAGTTTCTGCATTTTCTTCACCTAGAGACAACTTTAATGTATACTTACCTGGAGCCACACTTGAACCTGACAATCCTCCAAACGTAAACACTTTGCTCACTGCGGGTAAAGCCTCTCTGTTAAAATCCCAAGTAAATCGATTGTAGCCTTTTTTTGATGGCAACAACTGAGGTCTCGAAGGTCCACCAGGCCATGATTTGAATCCTTTTGGCGGTTTATTGGTATAAGTTCTGATGACTTTATTTTCTTGTAAAACTTCAAGTTTCAACTCAAGTGTATCGATATCATTTTCTAAATAATAATCAAAGGTAACTCCTGATCTTGGATTCTCCCCTTGTCCTACCGCTCTAGATACACCTCCAAAAATTCTATACGTTGGTTTAGGCTGAAAGATTTGAATATTTTCCGATTGTTCAGTCATTTTTTGAAATACACTCAAATCGTCAAAAATCCAAAACCCACGTCCTGATGTCGCTGCTATTAGGTCGTTGTCTTGAATAAACAAATCGTTTATGGCAACTAATGGCAATTTCAAATCCATGCGTTGCCAATGTGAACCATCATCATTTGAAATGTAAAATCCTGTTTCCGTTCCTGCATACAGTAGCCCTTTTCGCTTTTTGTCGGCCCTAACTACTCTGGCGAAACCATTGGCATCATCCAAACCATTGACAATCTTTGTCCACGACTGGCCATAATCATTGGATTTAAAAATATAGGAATTCAAATCCATAGATTTATAGCGCATGACAACAACATAAACTGTTGCAGGGTCATGTTCAGAAACATCTATACTATTTATAATGCCGTCTTTTATACCTTTCGGAGTTATATTATTCCAGTTCTTTCCGCCGTCTTTTGTTAGATGCAAAAGTCCATCATCGGTTCCTGCATATAAAACGCCTTGTTCATGTTGCGATTCGACTAAAGCAGTGATTGTGTTGTAATTTTCTCCACCGGCAGCTTCGTTGGTAAACGGTCCGCCTCCGTGACCATGTTTCTCGGTTTCATTTTTAGTTAAATCTGGACTTACTTCAGTCCAACTCATTCCACCATCAGTAGTTTTAAACACGACATTCCCTGCGTGATAAATGGTTGATCTATCATGAGGTGACGTAATGATAGGTGCATTCCAATTGTATCTGTATTTTGTATCTTTTGGCGAAATGCCTAAACCCAATTCTGGATATTGTTTAATGGACTTCTGTTCGCGAGAAGACTTTGTCCATTTACTAATATTACCTTGATAGGTTCCTCCATAAACCGTTTCAGGGTTATCGGGATCAAAGGCGATAAAAGCACTTTCGCCACCAGCTACAGAATACCAATCTTTCCAATCGATTCCTCCGTCATTTGTTCGACTAGCCACAGCAATGGCCGAATTATCTTGTTGACCTCCATAGACATGATAAGGCACTTGGTTGTCTGCAATGACTCTATAAAATTGCGAAGTCGGTTGGTTTTGTTGAGTACTCCAGCTCTTGCCTCCATTAAAGGAAATATTTGCTCCACCATCATTGGAATTAATCATGATAGCGTTATCATTCGGATTTATCCACAAATGGTGGTTATCGCCATGAGGAACTGGAATATTCGAGAAACTTCTGCCGCCATCAATCGACTTCATCACTGGCGCATTAAGAACATATACAATATTTTCATCTTTAGGATCGGCAAAAATTTCCATGTAATACCAAGATCTGGCAACATTTACCCTGTTGCTATTCACCTGTTTCCATGAATCTCCGGCGTCGTCGGATCTGTAAACACCTGCTTTTTTTCCTTCCGCTTCAATCACAGCATAAACACGTTCGGAATTTGCTCTAGAGACCGAAATCCCAGATTTCCCAAACTCTTTTGGAAGACCTTTTTCTAGTTTATTCCATGTTTTTCCTGCATCAGTCGATTTGTATATTCCCGAAGATTTTCCCCCAGATTCCATATACCAAGGGTAACGGCGATGTTGCCACATGGACACGTATAATAGGCGTGGATTGTTCATGTCCATCGATATGGATGAAGCACCAGTAGTTGAATTAACAAACAGTATTCTTTCCCATGTTTCACCGCCATTTTCAGATTTGTAGATTCCTCTCTCTTCCGATGGAGCGTATTGCGCTCCTTGAGCACTGACATATATAATGTCTGGATTGCTAGGATGAATAATGACATCGGAAATGTGACGTGTATTTTCCAATCCTATATGTTTCCAAGTTTTTCCAGCATCCATCGATTTGTAAACACCATCTCCCATGGACGTCATCACACCACGAGCAGCATGTTCGCCCATACCAACAACGACGATATTTGTATCGCTCTCAGAAACTGCAATGGCGCCAACAGAACCAGTATTAAAAAACCCATCAGAAATATTTTTCCAAGAAATTCCAGCATCGGTAGTTTTCCAAACTCCACCACCTGTAGAACCCATGTAATACGTGTGAGGTTGACCTACAACGCCAGAAGTAGCGACGCTTCTTCCTCCACGAAATGGCCCTATGTTTCTCCATTTTTGACCATTAAAAAGGGAGTCAACTAACTCTACTTTAGGCGTTGATGTTTTCTTCTTCTTTTTCTTTTGAGCTGTTGTGACTAAGGGCAATAATAGTAAACAAATCAGATAGAGTTTAAATAGTCTCATGGTATAAAAATTTTGCTTAAAAATAATTTAGGGTAAAATAAAACATTTGACTAAATCATCACAAACTATTTAATTAAGATTGTGACTTATACTAACAATTATAACTTGAAATTACCGTAATAAATCGCCTTTTTTTCAATTTTGCTTTAAGATGATTCTAGCTTATACTTTTCTATAAATCCTCATTCAATGATATCGAAAATGACTTTAGTTCAAAATATTAACTTGAAAATTCATCATTATTCGAGCCACAGCTAAACAAATTTTTCTAAAACTCAATCCGAAGTACTTCAACATTCTATCAAATTTGATCAAATCAAAGCGGTATTTTTGAAAAAAACAAAGCATCTCATTTTGAATAATAGTGAAAAAAACCATTCATTTAAATTTTAAAAGGTTTCAATAAAAAATATCAATCCTAATTAAATGTCGATTAACAGAAGTATATGTTACTTTTAAAATTGAATTAACGTCCACACCTTATTAATGAATAATCTTACAAATATTTTATTTTTTTCGTTATTTTTCTATTGCTATTGTGGCATTTATGGACAGCAAGACAGCTTGTATGTGGATAAAAAAATAACTGTCCTAGGAGTTAATCTGGATTATGGGTATCTGCTAAAACACACACCGACTTTAGAAGCAATTCCTACAGCTTATCCCAGTGGTATTTCTGTGAGTTGGAGTAAGTTTTTGATTACAAAAAAATCTTGGGAATTTTGTAATTGCTTTCCCCGTGTAGGCGTTGATTTAGGCTATTGGAATTGGGATAATCCTGATGTCTTAGGCCACGGCGTTTTATCCATGGGTTTTATCGAACCCTATTTCCGTACTCAAAAAAAAACAAATTTCTTCTTTAGAATGGGGCTTGGTGGTGCTTACCTCACCAAACCTTACGACGAACTATCCAATCCTTTAAACGAATCTTACAGCACGGATTTAAGTTTTGCCTTGATGGTCGGACTAGGACTAAATTTTAGATTAGACGACTACTGGAATCTTCAATTTCTTGCCAAATACAACCATACTTCCAATGGTGGTGTAAACACTCCAAATAAAGGACTCAACTTTCCTACGCTAAGTGCCGGAGTGAGCAAAAGTCTTCAACCGATCATTTTTCCTAATTTAAAAAAAATTGGAAAGCGAGAACCTCCCAGTGACAAAACCCGATGGACTGTAACGCATTTTTCGGGCTGGAGCAATGCCAGTGTTGGCGATAAAGACAAATTCTATGTTTTTGGATTTATGGGCAAGTTCAGTCGATGGATTGGGGGCAGAAGCGCTTTGACAGGTGGAACAGAATTTATTTTCGATTATTCCAGACGTGAACTCATTCGTCTTGATGGGTCCGAAGATAGTTTTGTACAAGCAGCCGCTACCTTTGGTCATGAATTCTGGCTTGGAAAAGTCACTTTTAGCCAAGAATTAGGGGTGTATTATTTTAACGATTACAGGATAAACGACGACATTTATCAGCGCTATTCATTGACTTACAATTTTTCTAAACACATTTTTGGTGGATTTAGCCTAAAAGCACACAGACATGTAGCTGATTTTTTCGATTTAAGAATTGGATATAGGTTTTAGAAAAGATTATCTTGTAACCAGGTGTTTCTGTATTTATAACTCCCATCATATCGTTCAGCTTGCAACTTTGTGTTAAAAATGCGATCTCTTGGATCGTTGCCAACTCCAGAATTGTACATCCAATTCCCCCAATTGCTATGTACATCGTAGTCAATTAGCATGGCTTCAAAATAAGCTGCGCCAATTCTCCAATCTTGTTTTAGTGTTTTTGACCAGTAGCTGGCTACATTCTGTCGGCCGCGGTTACTCATAAAACCAGTTTTGGCTAATTCTATCATATTGGCATTTACAAAGTCATCTTTTGTACGACCTTCTGTCCATTTTCTAAAGGCGACTTTAGATTTATGCCAATCGTAATCTTTATGAAGAATTCCACCTATTTTGAAAATTGCATTTCCGTGCTTTAAAGACACGTATTTAAAATAGTCTCGCCAAATAAGTTCAAAAATCAACCAATAGGTATCTTGATTTTTTTTTATGGCTTTTTCAAATTTTTTGACTTCCCAGTAGATGGTTCTAGGCGAAATACAACCATTGGCCAACCAAGGAGAAAATTTCGAACTGTAGTCTTTTCCTAATAATCCATTTCTAGTTTTCTTATAGAATTTGAGCTTTTCGGTTTCCCAAAAGTAATACTCTAGACGACCAACGGCTTGCTTTTCACCTCCTTGGTATGGAAAAGCGGTGCGAGAATCTTCCTCAACATCGTTTAAACCTAAAGTTTGTAAACTTGGGAGAGGCGTTTCAAAATCAATAAAAAAGGATTGCTGTTGTGGCTGTGGTTGAGCTAAAGCATTTCTGACGGACGATTGCTTTTCACAGCTTTTTCTAAAATGTGTAAAGACTTCCGGAACAGTAGAAAAATTTTCAAATGGAATATCGTCTGGATGAAACAAAAACTGACCATAAACGGATTCGAAATCAGTTGAAGTCAAAGTTTCCTTAACCCTATTTTCAACATCAACTTCTTCTTGAGTCCATTCTTTTTGAAGAAAAACGGATTTGATATCATAAGTCTCTAACAACCTACTAAATGCAACTTTAGGATTTTCAGTTGAAATACAAAGACCTACATTCAGAGAATTTAGATTTTGTTTTAAATTAAAAACAGATTCAATCGTAAATTTTGCCCTATAGGATTCCGTTTTTTTGAATCCGTAGAAGTAATTGTCGTACAATCGAGGCTCAAAGCAATACAGACCTACAACTGCCAAATCACTTTTTAAAGCATTGTCCAAAGCCGGGTTATCTGCTATTCGCAAATCGTTTCTAAACCAAACTACATTTATTTGTTTCTTCTGCATCGTTCACTACAATATTTTACATTATCCCAATTTTTCTCCCATTTTTTGCGCCATGTAAATGGCTTTTGGCACACCGGACAAATCTTTTCTGGGAGATTAACTTTCTTGTGAGCCATATTTTGAGCTTACAGGTTGGTCTGGTTTGGCGTATTCAAATCTGTCGAGCATTGTTGCTTGGACGTAAGCATCGACGCCCAAAATCCCTACTGAATTCGCTTTGGTTAAATCGACAAATCCGTCATCCTCTTGAAAAGATTCATCAAAACAAACATGACTAATTTGACCTATAACTAGTCGACATTGGTTTTCCTCTATCACATAGTCGTTAAGGTATTTACAGGCAATTTTAACATTAGATTCTTTAACAAAAGGAGCAGCAATGCTTCCGAGGTATTCTTCAGTCAAACCAACAGCTTCAAATTCAGATACATGGAAATCGTATTTGGCTGAAGTTTGATGGGATTGGGCAATGATGTCTTGATGAATATGATTGATTGTAAAAACCTTTTCAGACAAAATATTATTATAGGTATGCCTTTCAACCGTTGTTGGTCTTAAGGTAAAACCAAATAAAGGCGGGTTGCTGCCCAAATGAATCACCGAATTAAAAACAGCCAAATTGGTCTGCCCCTCTTTTGAGATGGTTCCAATGAGACTAGCTGATTTTATACCGCTGATACTATTTAGGAATTGAGCTCTATACCTACTTGGCAGCGCATCTAATGCAGAAGAATCTAGTACTTTCATAATACAAAGCTAAGTGAGAAACACACATACCTTTGTTAAGGGAATGGAAAAGTTTATTATAATTGAATATACTTTGGTTGAGTAATTTCGATACTATTGGAGGTGAATTTGATTTTTTCTAAAATAAAATATCCATATTTATGGCATCGCTGAAGATTGAAAAGTGGATTATACGCTATTTCAAGTTGTTCAGTGACATATAAGTCAAACCACACGTTAGAATCTGTTTTACTGAATAGTCGAATTAAAAAGCAATCGTATCCAAAGACTTTTTTGGTAATTGATTTGACAACTTGGATTTCATAGTTTCTATCTTCAAAAGTAATGAAATCAAAGGGCTTATTATCGCGGGCTTTTTTGCCAATCTGAAATCTAAGTCCATCTTTCGTCACTATTTTGCCCTTGTTTGAAAACCGAAACTGAAGTTTTTTCCTGGCATTATAATTAGGTTGAAAATAGGAATCTTTTAAAATATCAATTCTAGAAAGGCTTGTATCAATCTGAACATCTGACAAAGAAGTGATGTTTATATGACCATCTTTTGAGTAAAAGGTTTTGTAAATCATTGAACCTTTTAACTCATTTATTTTATCAATATTCTTATCAATTTTTAAGTCTGAATACGTTTTATGAAAATCTATCAACTTATCTAATTCAAAATCAGTTTCAGAATTGTTGGTGATTCGAAATGATTTGAAAAGAATAAACCTTAGGTCATCTTGAAGATTTTCTTTCGAAATAGATGAACTCGTCGCAATTTCCCTCTGCGCGAAAAAGGCATCATTAAAATGTAATTGCCTTTTAAAACCTAAATCTTGCGCGAAAATTAATTTGATGCATAAGCACAGAATTAAAACAAAAACACTAGGCTTCGTCAAAACTAAATTCTTTACTTACGACTTACTTTCTAGAAATGGCTTTCTCTGCTTTTTCCACAATCGCATTTGCGTTTAAGCCGTATTTTTCCATCAATTGCGCTGGTGTTCCACTTTCGCCAAAGGTATCGTTGGTAGCCACAAATTCCTGAGGCGTCGGGTGATGCAAGGCTAAGGTTCTGGAGATGCTTTCGCCTAAACCGCCTAAAAAGTTATGCTCTTCGGCAGACACCGCACAACCTGTCTTTTTTACCGATTCCAATATTGCTTCCTCATCCAAAGGCTTGATGGTGTGGATATTAATCACTTCAGCCGAAATTCCTTTTTCATCTAAAATTTTTGCCGCCTCAAGTGCTTCCCATACCAAATGTCCTGTGGCAAAAATACTTACATCATTTCCCTCTTGGAGTTTTACAGCTTTACCAATTTCAAAGTTTTGGTCCTCTGCCGTAAAATTAGCCACTTTTGGACGACCGAATCTTAGGTAAACTGGTCCTTTATGGTCAGCAATGGCTAGAGTTGCTGCTTTAGTCTGATTAAAATCACAGGTGTTGATTACCGTCATACCTGGCAACATTTTCATCAATCCTATATCTTCAAGAATTTGATGAGTTGCTCCATCTTCACCTAAAGTTAAACCCGCATGTGATGCACATATTTTGACATTTTTTCCTGAATAGGCTATGCTTTGTCGTATTTGATCGTACACACGACCTGTAGAAAAATTGGCAAAAGTACCTGTAAATGGAATTTTACCTCCAATCGTTAATCCAGCTGCAATGCCCATCATATTTGCTTCGGCGATTCCTACCTGTATAAAACGTTCTGGATGATTGTCTTTAAAGGCATTCATTTTTAAAGAACCGGTCAAATCTGCGCAAAGTGCTACAACATTTGGATTTTGTTTTCCTAATACTTCTAGTCCTGCACCAAAGCCTGATCGTGTATCTTTATTTCCTGAATTTGTATATGTTTTAGTCATTAGTCGGTAGTCTTTAGTAGTTAGTGATTTGTGAAATTATATCGAATTTTGTTATCCTTTACTTATGAATACTTGGTTTTTTAGCTTGACACTTAAGACTTATTTTTTAATAATCTCCAAGTGTTTCTGGGTTTTGAGCTAATCCAATCTCTAGTTGCTCATCGTTTGGCGCTACACCATGCCATTTGTGAGTGTGCATCATAAAATCCACACCATTACCCATAACCGTTTTAAGCAATATTACTATTGGTTTTCCTTTTCCAGTTTCAGCTTTTGCTGTTTCCAAAACATTTTTAACCGCCTCAACATCATTTCCATGTTCTTCCTCTAGGACGTGCCAGCCGAATGCTTCAAATTTTGCCTTTAGGTTGCCCATTGGTAAAACATTGTCGGTAGAACCATCAATTTGCTGACCATTTAAATCTATGGTCGCAATCAAATTATCCACTTTTTTGGCAGCAGCAAACATAATAGCTTCCCAATTTTGACCTTCTTGCAATTCACCATCGCCATGCAGCGAATAGACTAAATGTTCATCCTTATTGAGTGTTTTTGCTAAAGCCGCTCCTATTGCCACAGACATACCCTGACCAAGTGAACCTGAGGCTATTCTTACACCAGGCAAACCTTCGTGAGTCGTTGGATGACCTTGTAATCTTGAATCGATGTGCCTAAAAGTATTTAATTCCTCCACTGGAAAATAGCCACATCTCGCCAAAACACTGTAGTACACAGGCGATATATGTCCATTGGATAGAAAGAAGACATCTTCGTTAATTCCATCCATCTCAAACGAACCGTTTGTTCTTAAAATTTCATTAAAAAGCACTGAAAAATATTCAGTACAACCCAAAGAACCTCCAGGGTGACCAGAGTTTACTTTATGGACTTGTCGAAGAATATCTCGACGCACTTGACTTACGAAAGCTTCGAGCTTAGAATTGGTTGGCATGGTCTTAGATTTTTAACAAAAATAATAGATTTAAACGGTAACTAAAACGTTTTCAATTTCAAATATTAAACAAATTATTAAAATAAGTTATCAAATCGCTCTAAAGGTTACTTTTTGGTATGGGCAAACAAAAAAAACATCGTTCAACGAATTTAATACTTCTTAGATTTTGAATATTAGATAACTATATTTGCAACAGATTTTTAAGACGTTTATGACTTTCGAAATTCTTTCCACAGATTCTAATTCCAAAGCCAGAAAAGGAATCATCCAAACAGAACATGGCTTTATCAAAACGCCAATTTTTATGCCTGTTGGAACTATTGCCACAGTAAAATCGGTGCACCAAAGAGAATTAGCGGAAGAGATAAAAGCGGATATTATTCTGGGCAACACTTACCATTTGTATTTAAGACCAGAAACGGATGTTTTAGAACAAGCTGGTGGTCTTCATAAATTTATGAACTGGCCAAAAAATATTTTAACAGATAGTGGTGGCTATCAAGTATATTCGTTGGCTGATAATAGAAAAATTACAGAAGAAGGTGTAAAATTCAAATCGCATATAGAAAATGTCATGGACACTCAAAGAAAAATCGGGGCTGACATTATTATGGCATTTGACGAATGCCCACCCTATCCTTGTGATTATTCCTATGCCAAAAAATCCATGCATATGACACATAGATGGTTAGACAGATGCTTTAACCGTTTTAACGAAACCGAACCTCTTTATGGTCACGAGCAAAGTCTCTTCCCTATTGTCCAAGGCAGTACTTATAAAAATTTGAGGCAAGAATCTGCAAAATACATCACCGACAAAGATGCACCAGGAAATGCTATAGGCGGCTTATCTGTTGGCGAACCCAACGAACATATGTATGAAATGACAGATATTGTCACAGACATTTTACCCAAAGAAAAACCAAGGTACCTTATGGGCGTTGGAACACCAGAAGATTTATTGGAAAATATCGCTCTTGGCGTAGATATGTTCGATTGTGTCATGCCTACTCGAAATGCCAGAAATGGAATGCTCTTTACAAGCCAAGGCCGCATAAATATTAAAAACCTTAAATGGAAATACGACTTTTCGCCAATTGACGAAGAAGGAACTACGTGGGTTGACCACGAATATAGCAGAGCTTACGTACGGCATTTATTTAGCGTTAACGAATTATTAGCTAAACAAATATGTAGCATACACAATTTAGGTTTTTATTTAAAGTTAGTTAGAGAAGCCGCCCAACACATTGAAAATGGCGATTTTTCTGTATGGAAACCAAAAATGGTTGAACAACTAAAACAAAGGTTATAGTGAAAATATTAGATTGGTACATCTTAAAAAGATATCTTCTAAGCTTTATGGTCATGCTTATTTTGTTTGTACCTATTGGCATTATTTCAAACCTTTCTGAAAAAATTGACGACCTTACGGAAAACAAAGTCCCACTAGACGAAATTATTTACTTTTATTTCAATTTTGTAATTCATTTTGCTAATCTGCTATTTCCCATTTTATTGTTTTTATCTGTCATTTGGTTTACATCCAAATTGGCAAACAATTCTGAAATAATTGCATTTTTGAGTTCTGGAGTTTCATTTATGCGATTTTTAAGGCCTTATCTTATCGGCTCTACTGTCGTTTTTTTTGTTGCCCTTACGTTTAGCATGTACATTTATCCAAGTTCGAGCGAAGATTATAATACCTTTTATTACAAATATTTAAAAAAGGGAAAATCGATTAGAGACACAAAAAATATCTATAGACAGATAAACGAAAAT
>JAUIFC010000051.1 GCA_030429455.1 Bacteroidia bacterium
TACTGTTATATCGTCAATATACCAACTGTCTCCATCATCCTGTTCGAGTACAAAGGCCACATAAATGCTTTGTCCGTCGAAAGCACTTAAATCTACACTAAATTCTGAATACGAATCACCAAAAGCGGATTCGTCATAAGTTTGTACTGTTGTAAAAGAATTGATATCCGTTTGAGAAGTCGTTGATACTCTTATGGTGTAACTCGACCCGTAGTCGTCTTCAGACTCATCTACGGCAAAAAAAGAAAGTTCTGTATTTGCAATGCCAGACAAATCTAATAAAGGGGTCACCAACCAATCTTGAGCATTGCCACCTGATACATCTTCGTAGCTTACATAAGCAGCATGGAAACCAAGATTAACGTTTGACGATTCAATTTGCCAATCCTCATTTACGCCTAAACCATTAACTCCTCTAAATGATGTCCAACAATCTGGCGGCACACTTCCACCTTCAAAGCCTTCTGTAAAGGGAAAACTTGTGACTGGATTGCAAAATGTGGTGGCAATTTGGGTGATGCCCGCAGAATACTCAACGCCATCATAAGAATACGCCCTGTAGTAATAGGTGCTACTTGCGTTTAAACTTGAATGGTTAAATGTACCTGAGCCATTGCCCACAAATAAGATTTCATCATCACCAAAAAAATTACCTGCCGTAGGTGTCCCATTTGGTAAATCAAAACTATTATCTGTATTAAAGACGATAACGACATTGTTTCCATCGGCATTATCCTCATAATCCAAGTCGATTTGCGTATGCGAAATGGCGTTGGCTGAAAAAGTTGGGTCATTAGGGCCAGAAAACGCATCTGTGATGGTTATATCATCTATATTAATACGATAATTGGTATTTCCTACAGGGGATGAACGATTTATTCTTACCCGAATATTCCCTGGCACATTAACAACTTCATTAAAATTTTGAACTGTTTCAGTAGCGGTAAAATCACTTCCTATTTGAGTCCAGTTGTTTCCATCATCGTCAGAATATTCAACCTTCCAGGGTACTTGTGCATCGACATTAAAACGCCTGTATTCAAAATAAATTAAACCTATTCCATTGGATTTATTTTCGTTCATAGACAGCATCGACGTTGCATATCCTCTTAATCGTGCAGAACGAGTGCCATTCTTGAAATCACTATTCGATTCTCCAATAAGTGCTTGGGTCATTTGCCATTTTATGCCAGATAAGGTTACCTCTCCAGACGCATAACTTGATTTTGTCTCCCCAGGCCCTTCAAAATCAACAACGTATTGCCCATATACAATAGCATTGGCACAAATTAGGGTAAAAAGAAGGAGTAATTTCTTCAAATGATTAACGTCTTAAACATAATTAACAAAAATAATATTAATTTGTTATGCGTAATCGTTCTAATGTTAGTAATTCATTAAAAATTAATGGTCTACTTGAATTTTATAACTCGTAACTTCTAAAGAGGTTTGGACTTCTATAATATAAAATCCGTCTGATAAGCCTTCTAAATCTATTGCATTTTTTAATTGAAGTCCATCGAATTGAGTGGATAACACCTCACGCCCAGTCAAGTCAAAACAACGGATTGTAGCTTCTTGGCCAACAAAAGTTGTCGAGGCTTGCAGATAAAGCTTGCCTTCTGTTGGATTAGGATAAATGTCAAATGGGCGTTCTTTTTCAGGTAAAGCGACACTTAAGGTTTGCGGATTAAATATCAATTTAAAACGGAAGCCATCGTTGCTGTTGGGAATATTGAAATCAACGCTAAAGTCGTAGGCGTTTAGACCGTTTTGCAAATCCTGACTTTGGTTCAAATAGGCATCGTAAAGCTGTATATGCTGACCATCCTCAAGCTGCACATCCAATTCTAAGGTGTATTGATTGGTTTGGTGATTGCCAAGAAATAGTGGAATTGTATCGTTTACGCCAGGTAAATTTCGCTTATCGATGCTTAAGTAATGGTTTTGGTTCAGAATGGCCAAATGTTCAGAGTTGTTCCATAGTTTTAAAGCGTCTTGTTGGCTAGGATTTGTGCTATAATTTGGGGAAAATCTTAACCTTACTGCATCAAATACGGTGGGATTTGCATCTCTATACAATTCTATGTTAATAGCATTTGGCATAGATGGCTCGTCCGAGAATGTGCCAATGTTAGCTGTGCTCGTACTTTTGGCAGTTTCCACAAAGGTTAAGGATGGTGAGTTTCCGCTAGCTCGAAGCAAACAAGCTTGAAAGGGTTGAAGAAACTGATTTGCCGAAGAAGAACCAGGTGTAACGCTAATTGTATTTGATCCATCACTTAAATCTACGACAGCATAGCCTCCATGCACTCCAATTGTAGGATCCCAAATCCACATGTAATTAGTATCGATATTAGTAGAATTAGATTCTGGATCTGTAAGAATTTGACTCATATCCACACGAGCTTGGTATGGATTACCAATCATTACGAAATCGTCAGTGGATACTGAACTATCTATGGTAGCCGAAGTTGGTCCGCTTACGATTGTTCCTGTTGTTCTAAGTGTTGTCGCTGGACCCACAGCAGTATTTGAATTTATCAAACCCAAGGTACGATCACCCCGAATCATCAAAGCGTATGGTTTACCTGCCGTAATAGTAGCCGTTGCAGTACTATTGGTGTTCGAAACTTCTAACCAAGGGTCACTTTGGTTAGTCGAATCAAAGCTAAACAAAGATTTATTTCCAGTCCCCGTCAGGTCAAAGCCTGTTGTGGTGCTTACATTGCCTTGTTCACCTTGCTCACCTGTAATATGTGTGCCAAAACCAGGATAAGGATCGAAATTTAAGCTAGTTGCCCCTTCCTGCCAATTGTCATGAATTGTAGGTTTTATAGATGTTGGAGTAGTGCTAACCGAAGAACTTATATACCGAAAGGCTCGATTGCTTGAAGGGAAATGCCGTTCCACCCGAACTTCTCCTGAAATTGCTCCTCCTGTAACTTCTGGAATAACAGCAGTAAGGTTGTCAGAGCTTTTAAGAGTGAGGTGTCCATTAGAATTAAACGTGCCATTATTTAAAGTAAAACGTCTTAATATGTTAAGCGTATCTGAAATACTTGCCGTACCTGTACCTTCCATTTCAAATTCTGACAAATAGTTTTCCTTATTTGATGCGTTTTGAGAAAACCGCAACAAATTTAATCCTGTAGTATTCGTAGAGCTAAATACAATTTTAGAGTCTGTTGAACCTTTAATCTCAGAAGTTATAGCCATACTAAACTCTGTATCTGTATTGCTACCAATTTGAAGTTGGTTGTTATTTAAATTCAAAACTGCTTGATCAGACATGTTCAATGCTGGTCCACCAGTACCTGATATTATGATGTCTTGAGCTAAAACGACTTCTCCTCCAGATTTGTCAATCAACAAAAAAGGTATTTCAAAGTTGTTAGCAGCGGTTAAGGTTTGGGTATTAGTTCCTTCGAAGAATATGGCTCTGTTATTAAAATTAAAAGTACCATTGTTTGTAAAATCACCTTCTAATCTAATGTCGTTGCCAAAAGTAGTTGAAAGATTAACTTCACCAGTACTAGTGTTGTTAAAATGACCTTTCACAATGATATCGCTCGTGTCTTGGACTACAGAATAATTTGATGCATTTACAACCCCATTATTTAAAAGATTACCACCAATTATAAGATCTGCTCGCATTGCAGTCGAACCATTCATGTCTAATGCGCTGCCATTTTCTATACTTAAATTTCCAGTGATTTCAGCTAATTTTATGGCATTATCTGCAC
Organism: Bacteroidia bacterium; assembly: GCA_030429455.1. Lineage (GTDB taxonomy): Bacteria > Bacteroidota > Bacteroidia > Flavobacteriales > Flavobacteriaceae > Psychroflexus. The sequence continues at coordinate 3,747 of JAUIFC010000051.1, forward strand.
CCATATCAAGAGTAGTACTATTTTGCACTAAAACATGGTGAGGAAAGCCTTGAGTATCAGCATTACTCCATTCTGACACCCGGTTATATACTCCACCTGTGTTATAAATTAAGGTTGAAGAATTTCCATAAATAGGCGAACCAAAATTTACATTTCCACCGGTATTTATGGTCAATGATCCATTTATTGTAGATTGTGTATTAAAATTAACACCAGTCGAACTGTTGTTCAAAACCACTTCATTGAAAACCACTTCTCCTGTGACCACAGCATTTCCCTCAAAAACCACCTCGCCCAAAATGCTTGTTGAGCTAGCATTCGAATTAGAAATACTTCCTTCATTTGCTATATGTAATGTGTTGGTGTTATTTAAAGCGGCACCATTTTGAATGGTAACCGATTGTGCTGTCCTTTCATCTGTTAAATTTAAATTATGTGCGATGATTACATCGGCATCATCTGGTGGTATAACTCCTGCGCGCCAAGAGCTATTATTTGCCCAGTTGTCTGCTCCAGCCTGAGTGATATAAGCACCATTCGAGGTATAAGAATAGTTACTGCCGCCATTATTGTTTAAATTTATGGTAAATAAGTCAGCATTTTCTGGAGCTATGGTTAAGCCGTCACCAGATGTAAACACATAGTATAGGATATTGGCATTAGATGTATTTACGGCAGCAGGTATGGTAGCTGTATAGGTTGTACCACTTCCGGACATCGCAACTACAGTAGAATTTGTAAATCCATCAGATGTATAGCGTAAATACACGGCTTGTCCAGCACTCAACGCAGCATCTAAAGAGGCAGTAACAGTGACGTCTTCACCGAAAAACACATCGCCTGCAAGCGGACTTTGAGTTACACCAGTTACTTCTCGAATATCGCCTTGGACTTCAAACACGATAAACCCCGGATTTAGTTGTGGATTACTAGAACGCGTTTTAAATACATAGTTGTAAGATAAATCATTGGGTATTATATTGTAAGCATTTGTACTAGGTACAATTTTATCTATTACTTCATTATCTATTAATTGCGATTCGTTTATTGTTAAATTTCCATTTTGTGGTCCCCATTGACTATTGTTTCCATCCCACATTAATCCAAACCATTTTTTATTGAGGCTTAGTCCATTTGGATTAAAAATGGCAATTCTAGAAGTGCCTGCACTTTCCGCAAAATTTGAAATAGTTCCCCAGTCTTCAGCACCGAATCCATCACCAATAAGTCCATTCTGCGAATAGGACAGCATTGGAAGTACCAAAAGGCTTAGCATGACCAGTTTATAAAATCCACAGTTTTTAATGTAGAGATGCACTTTCAATATTCGCTTAGTTCAGAGTTCATTCTAAAAATACAAAAATCTACTAAACTTTCAGCATTTTGAGCATGTCTCAAACGTTTTCGTGTTGATAAATTCTAAGTGTCTTCTTCCAATTCAAATTTCAAAAGACCAGACAAAGAAACCATCGAAACCCTTTAGATTTGGATGATTTAGAATTACATTTTATTCAGTTTAAAACTTTGCACGTCGTTGTCGACTGTAATTTTTAAAACATAAAATCCTGAAGAAACATTGCTAAAGCTCATGTTTTCAGTGCTTTTCAGTTGCATAACATCTTTTTGCTTAACCAACTGACCAAACATGTTGTACACTTCGAAAATGGCGTGTTTTCCTAGATTTTGTTGTGGGGTTGTGATGCTAAGGGGCTCATCGGACTGCAATGGATTGGGATACACGACAAATGGCTCTTTTATTTGGAACTCGTTCTCAAAACCGGTATCGCTTAAATAATTGGACAGAAAACCAGACAAATCGACCTCATGCAATTGGGCTTCTGTAGTGACATTAAATTGATTGTACCTTTCATTACTCAAATAATAGTTTAATCCATCTGCAGAAGCGATGGCTTCAACTTGTAATTGGTCTTGTCCGTCAAAATCTATAGTTCGTTTATTGCCAGATAAGAAATCATCACCCTGATAATCGTATAACAAAAGCATAAAAGTATCTGGAGCAATGGTCAATGGGATGACAGAAATTACTTCTAAGCCATAGCCTGTAAGAACGACAAGTTGTTCATCTTTTATATAGGTGGCTCCAGTGATTAGACCATTTACGTCATAACTGCCTTCATTGATCGCAGAATGAACTCCTGGTGTTTTTGGCATGGAGTAGACTGTGGTCTGCAGATTATTCCATTCTTTAGTAAATAGGAAAATCCCCGTATCGGTTACAACAAATGCTTCGCAATCAAAATCTGTATTGTTTCCACCTTGTGGGGAGAAATCTGTTTGGTCGCTGTAGGAAAAAGAGATTTCGTCAAAGGTGGGAGCACCTTGCGTCAAGGATGTTTTGCTGATGCGGTAAATCTTTAAGTCTGTACGATTTCCATTAGCATTGTTTCCAAAGTCACCAATATAAACATAGTTGTCGTCTTGCGCGATGTCTTCCCAATCCACATTGGTTACACCTGGTATTCCCAAGGTCGAAAAAGTGGATAAATCTGTGACATCAATGCCATAAATATCTGTAGGATTGCCGCCATCATTATGCGTCCATAAGGTGCCGTTCCACAGAATTAAGCCAGATGTTTCGTTTAATGTCGAGTTAAGTAAAGTCGAATTTACAGGAGATACATTGGCAGCATCATAAGTACAAGAGCCGTCATTGTTTACAGCCGAGGCATCGTAATTATTAGCCAAAGGATCTGTACAGCCAGATTGAGCATTTATTGTCGAATAAAACAACACAAAAAAGAGACTAAGTATTGTGACAATAGGTTTTGGAAAAAAATAAGTGGTGCTTTGCATCTTGAAATTGCTAAGGTGTTAATTAATTCAAATATAAAGGGAAATAATTTGAAATAAAAACCTTATCCACTTCGTAGGTATGTAAATTCAATTGAAAATAAGGATTATTTGTGTATTAAAATTTCTGGTTTTGATTAAATGTTTTTCGAATTTGTGTTTATTCACCGAAAATTTAGCCCATGACCATTTTTGTAGATATGGATGAAGTTCTTGCGAACACCTATGAAAGACATATTGAGTTGTACAATGAAGAATTTGATCAAGACTTAAAATTGGAAGATATAGCCTATGGTGAAGTGTGGCAAAATGTTCCTGAGGCTCATCAAAAATCAGTTCATAAGCATGCCAAAACCAAAGGTTTTTACCTCGATTTGGTTCCTAAAAAAGACAGTATTTCTGTGATGAAAGCATTGTATGAAAAGTATGAAGTCTATATCGCTACGGCAGCGACTCAGTTTCCATATTCGCTATATGAAAAGAGTGTTTGGTTGGAAAAACATTTTCCTTTTATCGAATGGCAACACCAAATTATGTGCGGCCATAAATTTATTTTAAGAGGAGACCTGCTAATAGATGATCGAACGTATAATTTGAATAAATTTGTTGGAGATACATATTTATTTAATGCCAAACATAACCTTAAAGAACAAAACCATAAACGTGTATATTCTTGGTTAGAAATTGCTGAAAGACTGCTCTAGCTGTTGTCAGTGGGTTGATGAAAATGCGTTATGAGACCTAATCGATTTTGTCATTGCTATTCGTATTCGTAAAAAATTTCGGTTTTTGAACCTTCATCTTGCTTTTGAGCTAAAGATTTTGAAATTTCTACCTGCTTATCGATGAGGTTATTCTTTAAGTAAGTGATAAATATTTCAGTTTGCGTGCTGTCCTTATAGTCTATAAACAGGTGATATTTAGGCATATCTAAATGGTCATAGTCATTTTTTTCAACTTCCAATGTATCGCGATTGTGCATTAATACAGATTCCAACAGGTTGTTTTTCTCATATTTAAAATACCTCGTTCCAACGACGGAGTCATTTTTGTCAACTTTAACCGACTTCAAAATTTCGTAATCATCTTTTTTGGACCAGAGAAACAAATTCGTTTCTATGAGCCTATCATTATTATCGTATACGAGTTTTCTTTTATGGATGCCGTCTTCGTCGTTATGATAAACTTCTTTTTTTAAAAGATATCCCGTGCTGTCAAAATGTTGAATTATTTCTTGAGTTTCACTTTTTTTATAGGCGTAAACCAAGACTAAAGCATTTGGCGAAAATCCTTCGTAACGTTCTACAAGGTTGTTGTTTTGGTCGTAAACAAATGTTTCATAGTTGTCGATACGGCCATTTTCATAATGAATTTTTTCAGTTGGAAAACCTAATTTGTTTATCGAAATTTCGGTGATTAAGGTTTTATCATTGCTTAATTCGTCCATAGAATACATGAACACTTTTTGAACGTTTTCATTTTCGTTGAAATAGGTCGTGAACATATTCTTAGCATTACCACTTTTATTCGGGTTTTGGCATGATAGAACCAAGACTAGTTTTAATAAACAAAGTAATCTTAAGCTATGTTTCATTTTAAAGCATTGATGTTTGGACTCTGTAAATTTTAATTAGAATTTTGTTGTGAAAAATTTTAATTTCTAAAAGCATTAATTAAGACCGACTTTCAACGGATAAAGATACATGTTGTACAGATAATAAAAGGGTTTAGAACTTAAATTTTGTTTTATGCTAGTGGTTCATTTTAGTCTAAAATTATTTCGAAAAAGGTGTCCTGCTTGAAGGCCTTATTAGCAAAAAGGAAATATTTGACAAAAATATATAGTCAGATTTTTCTTTCATTTCTTACGAAAGATAACTGAAGATTACTACTATAAAAAGCTTGAATGTTTGGCGAGATTCAATTCAATTGGCGATTGTTGAAATTAAATTTACATAAAACATAAATACTTTTAAATTAAGAACTTACGGCTTGACTCATATTTTTTTGATGATTGATATAATTGGTAAGCAGTCCGTGAATTTGTTTTGCCGCCACAGGATTTGCAGAATGCACCTTGTATTCCAGTTCTTGTAAATCTAAACGGGATTCGTACACCAGCCATTTTGCTGCATCTAATCCGTCAGGAGCCACGTTTCCATCTTCAGCAAGACCAAGATCGTTGTCAAAACTTATAAATGTTGGAAGTCCATTTTGTTTAATATAGGCGACAAATTCCTCGTATGTTCTAACAATATCAAATTCCGTTTCCATCGCTTTATCGTACACCATGTCTACGCTTCGCACATCATCTAAAAATAATTTTTTCATAAATATCGAGTCTAATATGAGTTTTGTTTGTTAAAATAAAGTTTCATTCAACTGCCTATTGTAATGCTTTGGCTTTCTCCACAAGTTGAACAAATTCAGCTTTAAAATTATGTGTGTCTGTCAGCGTCGCGCTTTGGATCCAAGATTTAACCTGGTCGTAGCTGCTGTTTCCTTTGTACTGAGAATCTGTCATTAACATAGAAAAAGAAGCTACACCGGCAGTAAATTTCATAAAATCCGATGCTTGTTCAAATGAATTTCCTTCATCACTAACGCCAAGATTGATTTCTGTACTGGACGAACTATCGGGTTGCTTGTATCTAAAATTTATTTTAAATGTAAGTTCATTTTGGCTGCTGTTTTCTGCTGGAATGATTTCATAAAGCGCTGTAATATTTTGAGTTGCTCCAATTTCTCCTGCGTCTTCCTCGTCATCATCAAAATCATCTGTATTCAATAGTCTATTTTCGTATCCAATTAATCTGTAGGCTTCTACTTGATCGTTCATAAATTCGACTTGTACCTTAACATCTTTGGCAACCGTATAAAACTTGCTGTAGTCGTAAATAAAAACTTTTTGCAATTGCTCGATGTTGTCAATGTATTCGTAAGTGCCATTACCATTATTGGCAATTTGCTCCAAAGCAGCATCGTTTAGATTTCCTCTTCCAACCCCTAAAACAGTCAAGAATATACCTAAATCTCTTTTTTCTTCAATAAGCGATATGAGTTCTTCTTGGTTGGAAATGCCAATATTAAAATCGCCATCGGTACCAATTATGATGCGGTTATTTCCGCCTTGGATGTAATTTTGTTGAGCAATGTCGTAAGCTGTGATGATCCCTTGTGCTCCAGCAGTTCCTCCTCCAGAGCCTAAGGCGTCGATAGCATTTTTGATAATGGTTTTTTCATCGCCAGAAGTTGATGGTAATACGAGACCAGCAGAACCGGCGTAGGTCACAATGGCAACTCTATCGGCAGCTGTCAACTCATCCACAAATAATTTAAATCCACTTTTTAATAATTCTAGTTTATCGGGACTGCTCATAGATCCTGAGACATCTATTAAAAACACAAAATTTGATGCTGGCATTTCATCTTCTGGAATAGGTTTTCCTTTGATTCCTATTCGAATTAATTTATTAGCAGAATTCCATGGACAATCGCTTATTTCACCATTCAGTGCGATAGGATGTCCAGCATCTACATAATCGTAATCTAAGTTGAAATAATTAATCAGCTCTTCGGTTCTAACCGCTTGTTTGGGTGGCAGTTGATTGTCTTGAAGTAAAAAACGCCTGACGTTGGCATAGGACGCACCGTCGGCATCTATCGAGAATGTGGAAATCGGTTCTTCAACCACTTGAACAAAAGGATTTTCTTCGATTTCGTTATAAGTATCACCTTGCATAAAACCATCTGTTACTCCGGAAGCGAGTCCAAAAGCAGCATCATCTTCACAAGCAGATAACAACATAGCAAACGTTAACCCTAAAAGTAGCTTTATCGATTTCATAACTTTTATTTTGATTACTAGCGTCTTATTGGGGTAGGTCTGAATCGATTACATTGATATCAAACAAATACCTTGTGATAAGACAATTGAAAAGTAGAATACCCTACTACGAGACCTAATAGATTATGAAATTTAACTAAAAAGTTGAAGAAATTCGGAAAATCAAAAAGCCGTTGAAAGTATGGTAATCTATCAACGGCTTTGGTATATGTTTTTAATGAAAATTATTCAGCTACAAATTCATCAAATGTTTTTATGGAGACTTCAGCTTTTTTTGCTTTCTTTTTCAACTTGGCAAAATCTGCTTTAGCATCTTCAAACCTTGTTTCAATGATTTTTAAACTCTCTAATTCTGCATGCGATGGTTTGTCATAACTGTCAGCAATTTTGGAATAAAGATCAGCCATTTTTTCTCTGAGTTGAGGTTCTGCTGAACCGACGTAGTTATCACCAGTGGTAACGACCAAGGTTTCCTTCAAGCTGTTTAACTTGCTTGCTAATTTTTTGTTAGAGTCTTTGACAGCTTGGTGATAGGCGTCCAATTCGTAAACCATGTATGCCAGTTCTTGGGTCATGTCATACATTTTCATGGTTTTTTCGTGTTTCATGGCAATGTCTGCATCGGATAAACCTGTTTCTTTATCGTTTATAACCTCAAACACATGTTCGAAAGTATCCCTTCCTTTTTTTATCACAGCTTTGTATTTTCCAGCTGGAACTCTTGGAGAAGTAAACCCGCCAAAACTAAAGGTTTTTCCTTTGGCGACTTTTGGGTTTTTGATGGTATTGCCCCAACCGACAATGTTAATGCCTTTATTCTTGCCAGGACTTAGGTTCATGATTTTATTGCCATCAATGTCTTGTATTTCCATGGTCATTTTGCCAAAAGTGTGACGCTTAGGCAAGATGTATTTGATAAGCGTTCCTGATGGACCGTTGCTTCCAACAAATTGCGTTTCTCCGCCAAAACTGCTTCCAAAACCATCACCGCTATCTTTCATAACAAATGGCTCACTGTCAAAAAAGTGTAGTTTTTGCTTCAATACTTCAGGAGTAATTTCTCTTAGCGGTGAAATATCGTCGATAATGATCACTCCTCGGCCATGTGTGCCCATGACCAAATCATTTGTCTTTTTTTGAATTTCAAGATGATGCACCGCCACAGAAGGCATGTTGTTTTTAAACTTACTCCAGTGTTTCCCACCATCCAAAGTGATATAAAGTCCAAACTCAGTGCCTAAATACAATAAGTTTTCATTTTCAAAATCTTCTTGAATACTGCGTGCAAATATTTCAACATCATCGGAAATAATAGTAGTCCAAGTTTGACCATAATCTGTCGTTTTGAAGGCATAAGGTTTCATGTCTCCTTTTGTGTGTCCGTCGAAAACTGCATAAGCTGTTCCTTTGCCATGAACACTTGCTTCTATGTGATACACCCAAGTATTAGCTGGTAATCCTTCAATATTTGGGGTAGTATTCGTCCATGTTTTTCCACCATCTTGAGTGACTTGAACATTGCCATCGTCTGTACCAACCCAAATCACTTTTTCGTCTAAGGGCGATTCTGTAATGGTAAATATAGTCGTGTGGTTTTCAGCACCCGAGTTATCCATGGATAAACCACCTGAGTCCTCTTGATTTTGTTTGGTTTTATCGTTAGTCGTCAGATCTGGAGATATGATTTGCCAAGTATCTCCCATGTCATCCGACTTGTGTAGGAACTGACTTCCCATGTAAAAACGATCTGCTTGATGCACGCTGATGGCCATTGGTGCATTCCAATTAAAGCGTAGTTTTGGATAACCTTCAACAGGTAAGGGCTGAATGGTTTTGATAAGACCTTTGTCCGTGTCAATTCTCCATACATTTTCTGCACCTTGCATTTCTGAGTAAATGATGCTTTTTGTAGGATGCTTTAACACTCTAAAGCCATCGCCCGCGCCAACAGAATTCCAATCTCTTGCATTTACACCTCCAATGGCTTCAGACGGGCCGTACCAAGATCCGTTGTCCTGCAAACCACCATAAACGTTATAAGGCTCAGCATCGTCTACACTAATGTGGTAAAACTGGGAAAGCGGAAGATTTTCTACAATTTCGAAAGTTGTACCACCGTTCCAGCTACGATACACGCCACCATCGGTGCCAGAATACATAATGTCCGAATTGTTAATGTCGAAAATAATATCATGAATGTCGCTGTGCATATTGCCTAGATTCTTGAAGGTTTTACCGCCATCTCTAGAGATTGAACCCGAAAGTCCACCTTTGACCACAACATTTTCGTCTTTAGGATCTACTGTAATTCTGGAAAAGTAAAAAGGGCGTACTGTAATTCCAAAGTCGTTGTTAAGTTGCTCCCAATTTGCGCCGGCATCATTACTTCTGTAAAGCCCTTTTTTAGTGTCTTCCTCAGCTTCGATTACAGTGTAAAGCACATCAGGATTTGATGGTGCTACAGCAATGGCTAGACGTCCAAGTTTTCCTTTAGGAAACCCATTATGGATTTTATTCCAAGTTTTTCCGGCATCTGTAGACTTGTACAGAGCACTTTTGTCTCCGCCAGAATTAAACGACCAACCTGTACGTCTAAACTCCCACATGGAAGCATAAAGAATATTGGGGTTGCTTGGATCCATTGTCATGTCTGCACAACCTGTTGAGGCATCAACATACAGAATGTTCTCCCAAGTCTCGCCACCATCTGTCGTTTTATAAACGCCTCGCTCTTCCGAATCGGACCATAAAGCTCCTAAAACAGCGACATAAATTTCTTTAGAATTATTTGGATTAACGATAATATTGGCAATACGTTCTGAGTTTTCAAAGCCCATTTTGGACCATGTATTTCCACCATCTGTAGTTTTGTAAAGACCGTCTCCTATAGACACACTATTTCTTGGCCAGGTTTCTCCAGTACCAACATAAATGGTGTTGTCAGGATCGTTGGGGTCTACTTCGACTGCTCCAATAGACTGGCAATAGTCATCAAAAATGGGGTTAAAGGTTGCTCCACCATCATTAGATTTCCAAACACCACCGCCAGCAGTTCCGGTATAAATAATTCTTGGATTGGTAGGATGTGCTTCCATATCGTTAATACGTCCACTCATAAGAGCTGGCCCGATGTGACGCGCACGTAAATCGCCAAAATAATCACCAGCTTTCAATGCTTTTTCTTGTGCGAAAGCATTTGGTATAAAAACAAATGCACTTAGTATAGCTATAAAAAAATGTTTCATCTTAAAGTTTTTAGGTTGAATTGAAATAAAAAATCCCCTTCATTTAAGTTATACTATTTATAACTTGAAATTACCGTAAAAGAAAAAAATCATCAATTTCTTTTACAGTAATTTCAAATCACAAATGGTATTCTGAAGGGGATTGTAAAATAGTTTAATTCTTTTCGTTTTCTTCGGTTGTAGTTTCTTCTTTTGGGAATTCGAATTCCGCATCGTCCACTGTAGGGTTCAACTCGTACTTCTCCATTGTGATGGCTTGACCTGGTTGACCTTTTAGCCCAGTGGTCATAGTGAAAGGCATGTAAATACCTCCTTCAACTTCGTCATAATCACTGTAAGTTATTTCAGAAATCATACCTTTTGCCTGTCCTTGTTTAATTTCAGATTGTACTGCAATTGGGACAAAATTTTCAGTATCGAAAAAGTAGAAAGCAATATTTTCTTCTTCTTTTCCATCAATTGTAATCGGCTTTCTAGTCAATTTAACTTTATAAGTTTCTGTACCATTAAAGTCTTCTTTGCCTATCAATTCAGCCGAGTAGCCTTTTTGCTCGTAATCCAAAAATGGATCTGGAAAGTCGCCCATTTGCAATTTCATATTTGCGGTGGATTCGGCATCGCTCTTTTCTGCTTTTTGCGTCATAAAGTTTGTGCTCCAAAGGGTTTCTCCATCAAAAACACCTTGTTTTATTTCTTTCCCTTGAAATGAAACTGATGTCATTTGTTTTCCATTCTTAAGCTGAACTATGGTTACTGGAATTTCCATTCCACCTTGGTTAGCTTTTGCAGAAATTTTCATCCCTTCAATCGATTTCCAAGCTTCAATACCACCTGTATTTTCAAAATAAGTGTTAATGATCTCGTCTACAGATTGCGCAGAAACGTTGCTAAATACTGCTGAAGATAAGATTGCTACTAGTAAAATTGTGATTTTTCTCATGATAAAATTTGAATAAGTTTATTAAATATGTCCATATGACGTTAAGATTGTTTTAAAGTTACAACAAATCTTAAGTACAACTTATTGAATTTTTTGGAATTGAATAATCTTAACTTTTATTTAAACAATTTCATCAAAATATATGCACGACTATTTCAACTCATCCAGTGGATAAGCCAATTGATGTTTTATGTGTTGAAGGACTACTTAATAATATGTGTGATGTTTGTGGCAAATAGCTTTACTGCAATCGCTAGAAGAACAACTCCAAATATTTTTCTTATCACAGAAATCCCTTGTTTGCCAAAAATGCGTTCTAGTTTTTTCGATGATTTCAAGACTGCATAGACCACAATGATATTTAAGACAATGGCAATAATGATATTGACCGTTTCATATTCTGCTTTAAGAGACAATAAAGATGTCATTGTCCCTGCGCCAGCGATTAGAGGAAATGCCAACGGTACAATTGCTGCAGTTTCTGGTGCGTCGTCTCTGTAGAGCTGTACGCCCAAGATCATTTCTATGGCCAAAAAGAATAGAATAAAAGCACCTGCAACGGCGAATGAGTTGACATCAATACCGATTAATTTTAGAATTTCTTCACCAACAAAAAGAAAAACAATCATCAAAATAGCGGCGACAATAGATGCTTTTTCACTTTGAATATGCCCAACTTTTTTACGCAAATCGATGATGATTGGAATGCTTCCAGGAATATCAATCACTGCAAAAAGAATCATTCCAACAGTAAAAATTTCTTTAAAACTTAATTCCATTATTTTCAAATTTTGAGCGCGCAAAAGTATCACGAAATTCTAATTTCACAATTAAAAAAACAGGTATAAAGAATAAATATTTGTTAATAAATTCGGTGTTATAATAGCAGTAATAATTGAATTATAATAATCTGTATATGAGTATATTATGAAATATTTGTTGAAATAAAATTAAGTTTAAGATGTCAAAAATGGAATAGCTCTATCTTTGTATCATGTTTGTAATAAAAGACACACTAGTTTCCGAAGAAATTTTGGACGATAATTTTACTTGCAATTTGTCTGCTTGCAAAGGCGAATGTTGCGTAGCAGGAGAAGCTGGCGCGCCAGTTGAAGATGATGAAAAAGAAATTCTTGAGAAAATTTACCCCAAAATCAAAGCAGGATTGAGGGCAGAAGGAAGAAAAGCCATCGAGGAGCAAGGCACTTATATCAGGTCAGATTTTGGAGGTTTAGAAACACCATTGGTCAACGGAAAGGAATGTGCTTATGTTACTTTTGGCAAAAATGGGACTGCTTTATGTGGCATCGAAAAAGCCTATCGAGATGGCATAATTGATTTTAAAAAGCCTGTTTCCTGCGAACTCTATCCTATCCGCGTTCAAAAATTATCTAAGTTTAAAGCAGTAAATTACCACCAGTGGGACATCTGTTCTCCGGCTTGTAGTTTAGGAAATGCGTTGAAAGTGCCCGTGTATAAATTCACAAAAAATGCGCTGATCAGAAGATTTGGCGAAGACTGGTTTGCTGAATTAGAGGAAGTGGCTAAACTTTACGAATCCGAAAAACAAAACAAAAAGTAAACTTCAATTTTATATTATCTTTGCATACCTTGTTACACACGAGGCATACGTTAAATAGTAGCTTTTAGTTTAAATCATTTATGCTCGAAACCAAAACAAACACCTACGAAACTGCAGTTTTAATCGGAATCATCAATCAATCTCAAGACGAAGAAAAGTCTAAGGAATATCTTGACGAATTAGAGTTTTTGACCTATACAGCTGGCGGAGAAGTATTGAAACGATTTCAGCAAAAACTTGACAAACCGAATCCAAAAACGTTTATCGGCACAGGTAAAATAGAAGACGTAAGGGCTTACATCGAAGAACATGAAGTAGGTTCCGCTATTTTTGATGATGAACTAACGCCTGCTCAACAGAAAAATATTGAAAAGATTTTGAAATGCAAGGTGGTCGATCGGACTTACCTTATTTTGGATATTTTTGCTCAGCGTGCTCAAACGAGTTATGCCAGAACGCAAGTGGAATTGGCGCAATACGAATACCTTCTGCCAAGACTTGTCGGACTGTGGACGCACTTAGAGCGTCAACGAGGTGGTATTGGAATGCGTGGTCCAGGGGAAACCGAAATCGAAACTGACAGACGTATTGTTCGCGATAAAATAAGTTTGTTAAAGAAAAAAATTAAAACCATCGACAAGCAAATGGCGGTACAACGAGGGAATCGTGGAAGCCTTGTTCGGGTTGCTCTAGTTGGCTACACAAATGTTGGTAAATCTACGCTGATGAATGTGATAAGTAAGAGTGATATTTTTGCGGAAAACAAACTCTTTGCTACGTTAGATACTACTGTTAGAAAAGTGGTTATCAATAATCTACCTTTCTTATTGTCGGATACTGTTGGGTTTATCAGGAAATTACCTACGCAATTGGTCGACTCATTCAAATCCACATTAGACGAAGTTCGAGAAGCGGATTTGCTGCTGCATGTCGTCGATATTTCTCATCCTCAATTTCAGGATCATATCGACTCTGTAAATCAAATTCTTACAGAGATAAAATCGGTGGACAAACCTACCATCATGGTTTTTAACAAAATTGATAAATACCATCCGGAAGATTATGATGAAACTGACCTTATTACAGAGCGTACTGAAAAGCATTTCTCTTTGGACGAGTGGAAGAACACTTGGATGAGCAAGGTGGGCAAAGATGCTATATTTATCTCCGCTACCGAAAAAGAAAACTGGGAACAATTTAGAAATAAAGTGTACAATAGTGTTCGTGAAATTCATGTCACCCGTTTTCCATATAACAGCTTCTTGTATCCAGATATTGAGGAAATTGGTGAGTAATGCCTTTTATTATTTATGGTTTATATTTTTTAGTAAAATTTGAAAGAGTTCATCATAAATTCTTTCGATAATTTACTTTTTTATCTAATTTAGCGGACTAATTTAAAACTAATTCAAGTCATGAAAAAGATCCTTCTTTTAATTGTTTTTTTATTCAACATTAATTTTTACGCCCAAACTATTGACCTCAATTTTGTAATGATTGCAGAAGTCGGCACTGTAGATTGTAGTGAAAAAGAAAATACATTTTTTATTACCAAAGTTTTAAAGTCTGGTATTGGCAACATTATTGAAAGACATAAGGTGCTCGATTCTGTAAGACAAAACTATATGGACGTGCTCACAGGCATAGTGAGTAGCGATTATCCTGAATACCTCAATTCGGATTGTATTTCGGAGGTATTGGATTGGAGATTTTTTGAAGAATGGAGTACAACAAGCGAAGGTTTTAAAGAATATATTGACCAAAAGTATAGTGTCGGAAAGATTATTGAAGTAGATTTTATCTTAAATACAGAATCTAACACCATAATTATCGAAGAAAAGAAAAAAGAAATAGACCCTAATCAAGCCTTGATCGATGCGTATTACTCCCAAGCATTAACGGAATATCAGGCAAAAAATTTCAGTAAAACAGTAGTCGTGTTAGATAAAGTAAAAGGTCTTATCGGAGATAAAATTAACTTAGATGTTATGCTTCTAGAAGCTAAAACAAAAAGTGAAATCGACAAAAACATCAATGAAGCAAAAGACATACTGAATCAATTTGTTAAGGAAGCAGCAAAACAAAATGATGAAAAGTTAAGTGAAGGGGCGAATTTTTTGGTGAGTTTAGAAACCTCTGATTTGTACCATGAATCTGGATACAAAAAAGAATTTAAGAGTGTAGTCGAAACAGATTCGGACGTTTTGACCATAGTAGACAAACTCGATAAAAACGGAGCTGTTGTTTTTTCCAAACACTTGAGTCAAAAATGGAGTGGTGCCGTAATAAAAGAAATAGATAACAGTATTTCAGGCGAACAAAAAATAACAAACTACAATCGCTATAGTTCCATCGAAAGCGAAGAATACTATCTAAATGGATTGCCAATGTTGGTCGTGTTCTCCAAACAAAAAAAAGTAGATTACTACAATGAAGGAAAACTGGTTCAGACGGTAATTTATAATAACGACAAAGTAAATATTTCTGTCTTCAATGCCAATGGGGAGATGATTTACAATATCGAAAATATTGCAATTACAGATACACAGCCGCTCAGTTTAAGTACTTCTCTAGATTTAAAATTTGTACAACAGCCAGGTAAAGTATTGGAAATCAAAGAAAATCTTGAGAAAGAAGAATTTAATATGATTCTCTTTGACAGCAATGGCATGCCACAAAAAAAATCTAATTATAAAAGAGAAGGAAAAGTGCGGGAGGCATTTAAGTTTGATTTATCCTCGAAGTCTTGGACTGAATTGGATTAGTTTTTTGGTATTATCTAAACCAAAAAAACGACACTATACCAAACACAAATTGGTGAAAATATACCCTTTATAGGGTATGGACATTATGAAATTGACAGGCTATATTGCTTTTTTTAGCGATATAGTCTTGGATTACATAACTGCTTTACATACAATTCGCAACGAACAAAAAGTCTTTGAAGACAACTATTATACAAAGGCAGAAACGACATATGCAGCCATCGTAGCTCATCCTTTTAAAGCCAATGAATTTGCTGTAGAATTTGGAAGAAAAAACACCTCGAAAATTGTTCTTCTCAATGCTGGCACAGCCGATGGAAAATCATCTTTAGACGGCTTCACAACTCTTTCAAAAACAGAAGAATCGGATTTACTCTTAGGTGTTCCGGAATCTGCAGAATTTGCAATAGGGCCTGAGAATTCTAAAAATGCGTTAAGAACACTTTATTCTGAAAACTTACCAGATACTCTATTCGCAGAGTATGTGTTTCTCAATGCAGGAATAAGCATAGGGAAAAAAGACGACGAGCTTATTTCGGGTACTTTAGGTGGTTTTTTTCTTAGTCAAGATAATGTTCTATATGGCATATCGAATGCTCACATTTTTGGTAGACACAAAAACATAATAGGCACAAAGGTCACTCATCCTTCATTAATGGACGATAAGTTAATGAATATCAAAGACATTGGAGAAATTGAATGGGCAGAATACGACGACGAAGCGGATGCGGTATTCATCAGGCTAAACAAAAATGGCACTGCTCTTCTGTTTAACAATTTTGTAAACGAAAGGCTAAACCTAAAACATCCAATAACGCCTAAAATTGGCATGAAGGTCAAGAAAATCGGAAAATCTTCGGAACTTACCAAAGGAGAAATTCTATCTACAAATGCCACGATCTGCTTAGAAGCAGGCGCAAAGGCAGAACGAAAAATATACAGAAATCAAATCATGACCAATGTACAAGTTAATAAAGGCGATTCAGGGTCTCTTTTAGTGTCCGAAACCAATCATGTCCTTGGTTTGATAAGTATGAACAACAATACTAATACAAGAAGTTTTGCAAACGCTATAGAAACAATATTTAGCAAATCGCATATAAAATTTAAGGATCATATTAACTTTTTAAACACTCACAGACATGGAAATCACTCTTGGCGACACTTCAAAGGTGTATAAAATATTTGAAAATAATAATAACGAAACTTATATTGAGGCTCAATTCACAAAATGGCACGAAGATAAAGCTCAAGAACTTACAATAGTAAATAATAACACATATTATTTTGAAATTTTGGAAGTAAGGTATATCAAAGCCAAAGATTGTGACGGTAACGAGTGTTGTGAACTTCACCTAAAAGGAACAAAAGGAAATCCAAAAAACAGCAATGGTTCTACCTTTAAAATAATAAATTCTTGTATATTTAATTGCCAAACTGTTTTGCTGTTATACGATTTATATAATGATGTAGACAGGTCAGCTTTCATCAATGAAATCTGTTCTTGTAAATTTGAAAACTTTGAAGCACCAAAGCATTCTATGGGCAATTATTTAGTAACAACATAAATACAACTATATGTATGGTATAAAATTTTTTATTTCAGTTTTCTTCTGTTTTGTAGTCTTAGACGGCCTTGGACAAGTCGTAAATTTTGACAGAGTTATGAATGCTCTTGGAGAAAGAGATTATGATAATGCTTATGTCGAACTTAAAAAAATTGATTCTACATCAATAAATTCTTACGACAAAGCAACACTACTTTATTACTATGCAGATTACTATAATGGTGTCGACAAGCATGGTCTCGCGTATAAAAGTGTTTTAGAATCTAAAAGAATTTTTAAATCACTAAACAAAAGAAGCGATGTAACCGATTGTAACATGCTCGCCATGCTCATATTAGATCATCAAAACGACCTTAAAGATATTGACGAAATTTATCAAGCCATCATAGACGAAGAATTGGAATACCAAGAGGGCGTTAATGGAACCAAGAAAATAGCATACCTCTACAAGACCATCGGAGACAATTTTGTGTCGAATTTACGGAGAGATAAGGCTTTAGAATATTATAAAAAATGTCTAGAATTATCCGATGAAGTCGAAGATAGGCGGCTCATAGTAGCCATCTATGAAAATACAGCCACAGCATATTTGAACGGCGAGCCTACCATGATAGACTCTGCACTTTACTATTCAAAATTGTCACAAGATTTTTACTTGACATTAGAGGATAAGGAACCATTATCTTTTAACTAT
>JAUIFC010000052.1 GCA_030429455.1 Bacteroidia bacterium
GAGATATCTCTTGGATCGCCACCATTTTCTGCAATAAAGTCTTTGGCTTGAATGAGCATACCACCAGACCCAACTGCAGGATCGTAAATACTCATTCCCTGTTTTGGCGCAAGGATTCTGGTCATAAGGTTTACGACCTCAAACGGCGTGTAGAATTCACCCCCCTTTTTACCGGCACTGTCTGCGAAGTATTTGATAAGGAACTCGTAAGCAGCACCTAACAGGTCTGGAAATTCAAAATCTTCATCCTTTAAAGGGATGTCGTTAAATTTCTCTATAAAAGACACCCATTTGGCATCATCGATAGTTTTCTTCCCTACCTTCCGATTGTAGTTTATATTCTTAAGAACGTCTTCAAACACTTCTGGCTTAGCGTCCTCAATGGCGTGAAGTGCTTTGTTGATTGCTGAACCCACGTTCTTTTTTTGGTGGAGAATTCCCTTAAAATCTTGATTATCTTTATTATTATCTTTTGCTATCTCTTCCTTTTCTTCCTCTGTAAGTGTCCAACGCGCAATAGGAGGTACATAAAATTCATACTTTGCAGGATTAGAAAGCTGACGTTTAATAAGGTCTGCACGCATATTTTTTTTCTCGTACTCTTTTTTTAATTTTCTCCGTTCTTCTAAGAACTTGTCGTTGGCACGTTTTAAGAAGAGCATTCCGAAAATAAACTCTTTATATTCAGAGGCATCCATTTTGCCTCGCAGTTCGTCACAGGCTCTAAGTAGGAGCGACTCTAATTTTGATAGTGTTAATTTCTGTTTTTTCTCAAAGGTCATAAAGCTTAACTAAGGTTTTAACGGTGTCTGTAAAATTATTAAAACAAGATATATCTTGATTTTACCATAAAATGATTACAACCGTTAAAAATAGGGATTAAAAAAACTCCGGCAAGGATTGGCGGAGTTTTAGTTTTGGATGAAGTGTAATAAATTTAGCTTTCATTCATTTTTGGATCTGGCAGCTGACATCATCTCAAGGTTATTGGCATGATTTTCTTGCTTTTCTTTCCTTTCAATATCATCTATTTTCATGGAAATATTCAGATTGTATTTACTGATTTTTGAAGGGATGTGAAATAGATCGACAAGCGCCCATATTCCCACGCCACCTAGCGTAATCCAGTAGAGTATTTGCCAACCCCACTTACCTAAGTAAGCATAGTGGCATCCAAGGAAGAACCAACATAAATAGGCTGTTCCGGTTGATTTCATTTTAGACATTAGATAGTGTTTGTTCATGATTTTAGTTTTAGGATTAATTATTATAATTAGGAAGATTTAAAACAAGTTCGTGAAAATTGTTTTAAATAGAATTCTTGATTCATTAAGTAGCTTTAGGAATCCTCAATAAATTTCTATTGTCCTCAAATAGTTGTTACATAAGTTGCTGAAATTTAAAATTTTATATACTTTTTCCCACCAAGTATCATTTGGTCGCTTCTTACTACTTTTAATTCCTCATTAAAAACTTCCATTAGATCTTTATCAAAAACTTTGAAAAATAAATTTCCGTCTTCAACAAATAACTCATATGAAGCGTTTTCATATTTTTCATTTTTAGTATTTAACACTAGTGTTTTATTTTCACTTATATCTAAAGTTGTTTTTCCATTAGGTGATTTCCAATAACCTGTAAGTCTTTTAGGATAAAGCTTTTTTTTGGCTTCCAATAATTTATTTTTTCTTTCATCAAGATCTGTTGAGCTAGAAATATTATTATCACTTATGGTACTCCCTCCTTCTTTTTTAAAAGATTTGGTATTGATATAAATACCACTATTATTTCTTTGAACGCTAATTGATTTATTTTTGCCCTCTCTAGGGATAAGCGAAACATAGATTTTATCTCCAAGATTAGTTGAGAATTTATATTTCCCTTTTATAGTTTCATTTTTTTTGGCTATGAAATTTTCGAAAGTCCCATCTTGATTAAATATATAATATTCTCTACGTTTTTCTTTGCTTGTAATTCTATCCCAACGTCCTATAATATTTTTATCAATATTTCTTATAAATTCAACATCCTTCAATGTGCTTCTATAATTATTCAAACCGGTTAGTCCATATTTTGAGGACTTATAACTTGTTATTGATATATCATTTCTATCTTCAATATCTTTCTTCCAGCCATTTGAAGTATTAATATAATCTACTGTGTGTGTAATAGTATTACCTACCTTAAACCACTGTAGAGCATTCCCAACCTTTGAATTATTTAAAATTTTAAACTGAAAATCAACAGTTTGTGCATTATTTTTTGTTTGATGTTGTCTCACTTCTATAACTTTATCCACTTTGACCAAAGCAACAGCTAGATAAGTTTTTATGATGTTTCCTTGCTGAGTTCTTCCCGCTATATAATCATTACCAGTGTAGGTTATTTTAGTATCAACTATTTGATTAACTGGATCTATAACTGAATATTCAATTATTGAATATAGTTTTAGTTTTTCTAAAATATTTGCTTGATTCTCAGTAAGACCTTTATAGCGTGATAATATTGGAATATTTAAGGTTTGAAAACCATCTTGTTTTGCAATCAATAAAGCTTGTTCGTTACTTAAAACGCCTTGTGTATTTAATTGTGCATAAGTTTGAATACTTGCAATAAGTATTAGAATCAAAAATTTACATTTCATCATAATAGATTTATTAAAAAAATTATATGTTTTTAGTTTTTATTTTTAACCGAACAGCTGTTTTGATATTTATTATTATAGTGATAAATTCATGTCAACAACTGAAACTTTTATGATACTTCCGCTTTTCAAATACAAAATATTTTTTGTTTGATTTTGTACAACATATGGAGATAAATCATTTAGAAAGCGGATTAGATAATTTGCTTAGCTATTCTTTTAAAAGTCATCAAGATTTTAGTTTTTACATTAATTTAGTCTATACCGAATAAGCTTACTTTACGTGCCCCATCTTCCCAAATAATAACTATGTATTCACCTGTATCTAAAGGTTCATTGAAATTTAATATGTACGAATTCTCTCCGTAACCTTCAAACTCAAAGGGAATATAACTTTGATCACCCGATGGATTTCTTGATTTATATGCGCCTTTTCTTTTATTGCTTTTAGACTCAATTTTATATACTTGAATTACACCTCCAATATCTTTTGAATTTCCACCCATATTTACAATTAAAGATGGGTTTGAGTCATTAGAGATACGTGTTGGCGATTTATCACCCTTAACCTCAAATTTAAAAGTATAACTAAATTCTGCATGTTTAGCTTTTGGGACTTGAGATTCTAATTTTTCTCCAAGTGTTCCATCACTTTTAAGGTAATTTACTTGGTATGCGAATTCCGGTTCTGTTGTTTTTTGCCCTTTAGCAATAAAAAAACAACAGAAAAGTGCCTGAAATAAGAGTATATTTTTCATTTTATTGGTTTTATAATTTAAAAGATAATCCGATTTTGGCAAGAGATAAGCCAAATCCAAGTTCTGAGTTTATGGCTATTTTTTCACTGATATGATATCTCCCCCCGGCATGAAATTCATAGAGAAAACTACCTGTCAATTCACTTGCATATCCAAGTGATGCTCCAAAATAAACATCAAATTGCTCATCTCTTACCACATAATAATTAGCAAGTCCACCAATTACTATATTTGCATTATTATCCTCAACATCCTCACCCAGCACAAAATCAAATGTTGTTACAGAAGTAGTACTATATCCTAAGATACCGCCAACGCTTAAATTTTCACTTATAAAGTTTTCATAACTGCCGTAAATAGCGGGTGTTTTAATCTTTGCTCCTTGAACACTTCCGCCAATACCAATTGTGGCATTAATGATTTGGTCGTTTTGTGCCAGTAGTACATTTGAACTAAAAAGCACGACTAATAATACAATTAGTTTTTTCATAATTACAATATTTTAAAATTAATAGTGTAAAGATGAAGTAGCTTGTTTACTCTTAAAAACTAAAATGAAAATGTGTTGGTTTGGTATGAAAATTAAATAATCATATGAACTGTCTGGAAGATTAAGTCATGGTATAATATAATTCATGCAAGATATTTTCATTCTATTAAGCATAGCTTTTGGTTTTTCTTCATTGCTTATTGGTTACATATTAACCAAACGAGTAGAAAAAAAGAAGAAGATTGTTTTAAGTATTGCAATTGCAATTTTAGCAGTAGTCTTTTTGTATATTTATTTAAATCTTAATGGTTCAAGCTATAGATATTTTTGTTACCCGCCAAGATGTCAGATTAATATTGTGATAGAGTATTTTTCTTATTTTAGTTTTATATCTGGATTCTCATTTGTCTTAGGTATTTTATTAGGCTGTGTGAGAAAAATCTAATTTGATTTATGATTTTTCTCAACAATGGTTATCTCAATAGTATTTTGAAATTATAAAGTTACCTTCCTCATTTCTTAAAGTAAAAAACATTTCCTCTTCTGAGGATAAATAAAAGATTCTTTCACCAGGCCTTAACTGGTATGTATCTATTGCGTTATCAATATCTAAAGTAGATAAATCAAAAGGAGCACTAAGTTTATACTTTCTCAAAATATTGTCTAAATTGTCGGCTCCATACACCTCATATCCTTCTGGAGTGAATGCAAATGAATTAAAACAAATAGGATTTGTGCTAACTCCACCCACAAATTGACTCTCATTAATGGTTGTATTACTTATATCAAGTTTCTTTAGAGATAATGATACAATCGAAAAATAATCACATTGTGAGTATATAAAGCTCTGAGAATTTTCAGCTAAATGTGATTGCCTTCTAATTTCGTACCAATTAAATTTTGACGATGTAACTGTCATATTGGTTACATTAAATGGACTTTCTAAAGAATATTCTCTAAAAACATCGCCATTTCCATTCTCATAATGAACAATTAGTATTGTTCCATCATTTGATATCTGAATGCTTTTTGGGTGGTTAGGTACATTAACTGTTTCTGTTAAAATTCTATTTGATAAATCCAACGGATTATTGAGTTCATAGTGATATAAGGTATTTCCAGAGGTGTAATAAAAATTTAGACCATCATCTGAAAACTCTATTGAAGAAATCGACTCCTCGCTTGTGAAAACATCTTCAATATTTTGGAAATCTGAAAACAATTTTGTTTCAATTAAATCACTATACCAATACTGCGCTGCGAATCTCATCCTTCTATTTTGTTCATTTGTAAATTCATAACTTGAACATTGTGGATGAGTTTTTGGACTATACGACATTAAATTTTTTACTTTTACATCATTACAAGGTAAAGAAGAGTCCAATGTAGGTTGTGATATTGGTGTATCACAAATTGAATCATCAGACTCCAAGCAGGAATTAGCCGGGCAATCAATATTTAAATTTGAGAGATTATTTTCAAATGTGTGTAGTAAGGAAAATGTATGTCCTAATTCATGAGCTATTAAAAAACCATCAGGATCATCAGACTCCAAATTACTAAAAGCAAAAGTCTCTAAAAATATTCTGTTCGTTCTTATTTCACTATCTGGAAATAAAGCGACACCCTGTCTTGCACTTGAGCAAAATATAGATGAACTAATTCGATCAGCAACATATATACTAATTGAATGCTCATCATAAGGCATGTCTAGTTCGTCAGCTCTGGTTTGATCTAATATGTTGTAACTAGAGGATGGGAAATGATCTACAGAAAAATCATCGAATCCCTTAAGGGTAAAGGAAATCTTGGCATCACTAAAATAGTTGTTTAACTTATTTATCCTGTCAATTATCCTATCTTCTTTAGCTTCGAATCTTTCTAGTTTACTACCTTCAAGTAAATGAAATGTTAATGGTATGATTATACTTTCACTTGCTGAAAAATTAAAACTTTCTAAATTGTTACATAAAGCATTAAACATATTATGAATATCTGGTTCATTTTCACCTATCTTCTCTAGTTCCGAATCTAACTTACAAAGAGGGACTACGACATCATAAATGCTAAAACCACTACTAAAGGAATATTGATTGGAATATTCTTCTTTAATCGAAAGTGAAATTTTGAATTCTTCTGGTAGGCGTTCAAATGAAATATTAAGAATACTTGAATCAACGAGATTATTTTCTTCATCTTTTATTTTAAACAAGAGATCAATATTATTTTGAATATCAATGTTTATATTTTTTATAAAAGGTATATTCTGTGAAATAGCAATCTCTTTTTTCTCGCTCCTTATAGTGTCATCTTCACAAGCATAAAAAGTAAGTAGAAGGATAGGTAAATATTTAATAATTTTCATTTGGGACAATTTAGAAATAATCAGTTAAATGTCAGGAAATATAATTTTAATAAAAAACTAAAATGAAAATACATATTAATGCCATGAAAATCTAACCTTCAATATTTTGATAATAAGATTTTACTCTTTTTTCAAATTCAGGTTTATACCTGTTGGAAATATTAAAAATTTGCTCTCCAAGTTGTAGTCGCCTACCATTTATTCTGCCCTCGAAGGCTTCGTGTCTAAGGTTTATGATATAGTCTTCACTTATACGTATAAAGTAAGGTGGTAAAGTTTTACATAATGAAGATAAATTTAAAGGAAGATAATAAGATGATCCATCTTTTACTTTAAGTCTGGCATAATTAGGCTTTAGTTTCACTTTTTCTTTAATCTTCTCAGGGTTCTCATAATCCAATTCATTTGTCGTAAAAAACAATATATCATTAAATTTAACTGGGACTTGGGCGATCTCGTAAGCTCCTAAATCTTTTAAATCATTGATATACCCAACATAAGCCATTAAGGAATCTTTAAAAATTGGGTCTGGACTTTCTTGATATTTATTCAAAACGGTCTGTATAGTTCTTAATAAAATTTTCATGTCCAGTCTGGGTTTAGTTTTTACCATAAAATTATCATGGTTAGTTTCTAAACCCTTATAAAAAGTCTGGTCATCGTCAAACTCAGTGACATATATAAATGGGATGTTATAGTCTTTATTCAGTAATTTCCCCAAATCTAAACCAGTCAAATCACCCTGAAGGTTAATGTCTAAGAGTACAATGTCCGGACTTTTTATATTAATTCTGGCAATTGCTTCTTTTACACTAGGGGTGTAATCATCAACAGAATAATTTTCATTTAAAAGCTTTTTTCTCAACCTTTCGTATAAAGGTGATTCATCTTCTACTATTAATATATGTGCTTTCATGACTGTTTATTTAGGGAAATTAATATCTATACGTAAACCATTTGCACTCTTAAAATCAAAACTTCCCTGGAGTTGTAACGAAAGAAGCTTCATGATTCTAAAACCATAAGATGAAATTTTATCAAGATCGAAGTTTTCTGGTAGTCCTTTGCCATTATCAGACAATTTGATATCAATTTGATCCGGTGCTTCTTCTATTTTGATTTCAATTTCACCTTTATCTTCAAAAGCATATTTAAATGAATTGGTTACAAATTCATTTATGATTAATCCCATCAAGGAAGACTTGCTAGGGTCTAATCTCAATTTATCTGAGATATTATTTTTTATTTCAACATTTGGATTACTGAAGGTTGAAGCTATATTTGAGGCTATGCTATCCACATACTTTTTAACTTCTACTTTTGTAGCGTCTGTGCTTTTGTATAACTGGGCATGAACTTCGTTGATGCTCAATACTCTGTTTTGCAATTCAGATAATTTCAGGATTAATTTCTCATCTATAAGGTCGTCCTTAAGTTCGTCGATAAAAGCATCAATAATAGACAAGTTGTTCTTAACCCTGTGGTGCAGGTCTTTCTGTAAGACCTCAATAGTTTCTTTTTGTTTTTGGATAGTTCTTTTAGCTCTTAGTTCAGATTTATAACGTCTCCAAATTAAAAAAGCGATGACCCCAATAGCAAGTGCACCTACAGCAAACAGCCATTTTTGTGTATTAGCTTTTTCAGTCAATAGAGCCTGTTCTGCATTTTCAGCTTTTAATACTAAGTTTTCCTTTTCTTTCTTTTCAGTTTGGTATTTGGTTTCAATATCAGCAAAGTTTGATTCTCTTTTTTTAGTGTTTAATGAGTCTGACAGTCTTTTAAACTTCTTAAAATACTTTAATGCTTTCTTATAGTTTCTTTTATTTTCTTCAAGGGACGAAAGAAGGTCAAATGATGCAATTTTAATATCAATATTAAAATTTTTAGAGTTTATTGTATCTCTCAGTACCTCATCAAGATACAATTCGGCTAAGTTATATTTTGATGTTGCGAAGTATGATTTTATCAAACTTAGTTTGACTGCATTTATGTATATTTTATCTACACTACCTTCTTTTTTTAGTACTTCTTTTGCTGTGGAAATAGTATTTTCATGATCTCCCATTTTAGAAAATGCAACTATCATATTGTTCAAAATATCAAACTCTAACAATATATTACCTTGATTACTATATGCCTTTAAGGCTAAACTATCGTAATGTAATGCCTTTTCGTAATTACCTAATCGTGAATAATTCAAACCTAATCCATGATATACTCTATTAATATTAGTTTGATTTGAGTCAATTTTTGCAACATTTAAGGACTTTAGAAAATATTCATCTGCCTTCTTGTTATTATCAAGATAAATATATCTCCATGCTAAAGAGTAATAACCAGATGAAACACTTGATCTATCATTAATTTTGTAAGCATAATCTACGCCTTCTAGGATTGCAGATATAGCATTTTCATTTTCATTAATTGAGAAATAAGCATCAGATAAATTAAAGTAAAGCTGTGGCATAATCACCAGCGTAACGTCAGTTTTTAAATTAGTAGCTTGATCTAATCCTAGTTTATAATATTTGATTGCCTCAGAATAATTTCTAAAGTGATCATAAGCTCTTCCAGTTTGACTAGCAGAAAGTAAAAAGTGAGATACATTTTTAGTTTTTTTACTAATATTTAATGACTCCTGACAGTATTTATATGATTTTACTGAGTCATTTTTAGCCATATATATTTCAGCAAGATTTATAGAGACTTTATGTAATTGAGTATAATCTTGCTTCATTTTTAGAAGCTCAAAGTATTCTTCAATTAATGTTACATTTTCATCTGCAGTTTTTTGTTTTAAGAGTTCATCAGTTAGGATTTGATATATCCTAATTTTTTCAGATTCATCACTATTTTCATTGATTAATGTTTTCAAACTATCGATATCAATTTGCTGTGAAAATGAAAACTGAATGAAAAAAAATAAAAAGTAAAAAATAAGGCATCTCATCACTAAAATTTTGCTTTAAAATTAATGCTTTGATGAGTATTAAGCAATTATTAACAGATTTAATTTTTTATTAGATTTTCATTCAGAAAGCCAATATTTTAATTTAAAATCATGTTATTTTCATTCTTTTCTTGAAAAAGTGAAAGAAACTACATGTATTAAAAGACTAAAGATGTACGATAAAGCTTCTGTTTAGCAGAAAGTAATCAATTTGAATTTAGAGAAGTCTGGTTTGTCAAATAAAAGAAAATATTAAAGTTAAAACAGGTATAACCTATCGTTCAATATCCCTTGAGATATTATTTTTATTTAACTCGCTTAAACGCTTTTTAACTTTACTTTTTTCAAGAGTTCTTGAAGCATCAGAAAGCCCTTTGTAGTAGTCATTATCAGAATTTGATTGAAGAATTGATTTTAATAAATCCGGATTATGCTTTTTGAGGTAATACCCATGATTAAATCCCTTAGTGTATTTTTCGCTAATTGTTGCCATTTAAAATGTAGTTTTTTTATAATTATCAAGGTATTCCATTAAAGATTCATAATCGTATAAAATGATTTTCTTTTGAGGTTGAGTGAATACAATTTCACCATTATCTCTTAATTTCTGCAACGTGGTTTTGCTTTTAATGTTTAGGATTTCCATAGCACGTTCGGGTGAAACCCACTTATCCTGAGTAATGTTTTGTTTCTCTTTGATACGATCAACAACCTCTTCAATGAGTTTATAAAATGCTTCGTCTTGTAGGCAAATGACTTCCATGACTCAAATATAGACATTTAATTTATCACGGCATCTAGAGCATCATCAGCACTTTTATGGATGAAGTTAGATTGATAACCAATCGTTGTTTTTAAATCAGAGTGGCGATAAAGCTTTTGAAGCATCAACGGGCTAATTTTATCTCCCGCGATATTACCAAAGGTATGACGTGCAATGTGGTTAGAGAGATTCTTATCAATTCCACATTCTTTTGCAATTCGTTTGAGGTATTTATTAAATAGGCTAGTGGCATTTTTAGCTTTGATATATAGGTCTTCTTTATTTTTAATGTCTGCTTTTTTGAGAAATGGAAAGATAAAATCATCTTGAGACTGCTTACTCTTTTTATAGTGAGCAATAATGTTCATTGCTTTATCAGGCACTTTAAGACTGACAGGCTTATCGTTTTTATGCATAACATAGACTAATCGGTCATCTATGAAGTCAGACCATTTCAAGTTAAGTACATCGGTAATACGAATTCCGGCAAAGTAAAATGAGAATAGCCATACATTCTTCGTATGCCATTTCGAACTTCCCTTTTCTACCTTAAGTTGTTCAATTTTCTCAACTTCTGCTTTGGTAAGTCCTATTTTCATACTTCCCTTAATTCGAATCGTTTCATTCTCTCCACCGAAAGGATAGTTCTTTTTATTAGCAATTCCGTCTTTGATGGCACTGTTGTAGAGGGTCCTTATGAAGATAAGTTGATTAGTAACGGTACGCTCCTTATGGTTAAGATAAGTACTACAAAAAGCTTTATATCTTTTGATAAAACTCAAATCCATTTCAGAGAAGTACAACGATTCGTCTTTTTTAAATTCATTGATAAACTGCTGTGTTGAGGTCTTCGGGTTCATCCCCTTTTTATGCCTATCAGCCCGACGTTGTTTGATACCCTTAATGATTTCTTGCTTTGAACCTGAGCTGTTTCTTACTTTCAGGCATTCTTTAATATTGTACAAAATAGAGAGCTCAGATCGAGCTACCGAAAAAGTTCCTTTATCAAATTTGGTTTGGATACGTTCTGCGGCATGCTGGAAAAAAGAAACCTTTTTACCCTTCCGTTTTACCTTCTTTTGAATTTGCTTACTTGTTACTGACTCATCGTTTGAAGTCGCCTCTAAGAGGGCGTCATCGGCCTCTGTGAGCTTTTTTAGCAAGTAATTGTTCAGTCGGGCAGAGTTAGGGTGAGATTTTTTTACTTTACTGTTATCGCTGTCCCAGTCTTTTTCTGCAATGTATTTGCCAGTAAACACATATCTGGTTTTACGGTCTTTAGTTATCCGTATGGCGATAGGAAATTTGTTGTCTTTCTTTTTATAATGCTTCCAAAGGAGTATCTTTACGGTTGCCATGTTCAGGGTTTTAGACCTACAAATATAAGCAAACACTTTGGGTTTATGTAAAACATTTGTAAAACAAATCCTGTTTTTAAATGGTTTTACATGAATTTTCTAAATAGTTAAAACACTAATAAACAAAGATATAAATACAAATTAAACCATATAAAACCATATACCCTAAAGTTCATAACCCGGAGGTCGGCAGTTCGATTCTGCTCCTCGCTACAGCATAAAAGCCCAGTTTTACTGGGCTTTTATAAGTTGAACTAAGTTTGCTATACATCTTTACAAAACAGCAAAGTAGAATAGTAGTCTTTAATGATTTTAGGTTTATTTTTTATAAGGCGATTTTCTTTTCACTTCCTCATTATTCATTAGATTTTTATGAATGTCATACGTGACTTTCATCCAGTTTTTACCTTCAACCCATAGCGGGTCTTTCATAGATAAATCCCAGTGGTAATAACGTTTAGATAATTCATTAAATGTCGATGTGTCTATTTTGGCTAGATTGTATTCTTCTTTAATGTCTTTATTTAAATCATAAAGCACGGATCCATAATTTTTTAGAGAAATCAACTTGTGATTATTTACTCTTATGGCCGATTCTTCAAGTTTTCGCCAGTAAAGTTCATTATGCGGATTTCCTTTTTCTTGTTTTGATAAGTAAGGCAATAAACTCACACCGTCTAACTCCAAACTTTCATCGATTTTTAAATTTGCCGCTTCCACTGATGTTTTAAAAATATCAAGTGAAGATGTAAGGCCATTAAATTTGGAATTGCCTTTTATTTTTGATGGCCAAGATACCAAAAATGGTACCCGATGTCCACCTTCATATTTATTGCCTTTCCAACCTTTAAGCTGGCCATTATCTGACTGGTTGTTATGCGCACCACCATTATCACTTAAGAAAAAGATCAAGGTGTTATCGTAGAGATTATGCGCTTTTAAGGTTGTTATAAGTTTACCTATGTTTTCGTCAAGCGACCATGTCATTGCTGCCAATTTTTGTCTGGGATGACCTTGATACTTGATGAGATCTTCTTCTTTGGCATCTAGAGGTGTATGGACAGCATTGTAAGCGAGGTACATGAAAAATGGTGTGTTTTTGTTCTCTTCAATAAATTTTGAAGAATAATCACCAAGAACATCGGTAAGATAGCCTTCGAAATTTATTTTTTCACCATTATGTTGAAGCATTTGTTTTTGGTTAGGATGTTTTATAGGAAAATATGAACGTCCTCCACCTAGAAATCCAAAAAACTCATTAAAACCACGTTGGTTCGGATGATCGGAATCTGAACCTCCAAGATGCCATTTGCCCAAGGCTACAGTGTTATATTCATTTTGCTTGAAAACTTCTGCAATTGTAGTCACATCATCTGCAAGACCAATATCTCCAGAATTGCCAAAGCCAGTATCATTGGCCTCAAATCCAAAACGCTGTTGATATTGTCCTGTGATTAAACCTGCTCTAGAAGGTGCACAAACAGTCGCAGTAACGTGAGCATCTGTAAAAATAACACCGTCTTTTGCCAGATTATCAATATGTGGCGTGTCTAAATCTTTACTTCCCATAAATCCGAAATCCACATAGCCAGCATCGTCCAGTAGAATGACGATTACATTTGGTTTTTTATCCTCAATTGGCCGCTCTTGAATATCTCCTTGTTTTTTGCAGGAAAAAACAAAAACTAGACATAAGCATAAGATAAAACTATTTTTCACTGCTGTTTAATTTAATGAGTTCAGAAATATTGTCTTCCATACCTTGAAAACGAATTATGTCATAATGGTATAATATACTCGTTTGCTAAAATGTTTTATTTAAAAAGGGCTAGAAAACATCTAACCCTCTTCTTATATACACATTCAAATAAAATTATTGTTTTATAAATTTAACCGAATTAAAGTTGCCTTCTATTTCTGTTTTAAGGATGTAAATTCCTGATGTTAAATCACTTAAATTTATAGATGTTCTAGAATTGTTAATGGCTATGGTTTTAACCAAGCTTCCAAACATATTGTAAACTTCAACACGATTTATAGACGAATTTGCCGACAAGTTAAGGATATCTTTCACTGGATTTGGATAAGATTGAAAATCGTATTGTTGAAAATCCGAAGTCGATAGAGTTTGAGTCACAGAAGCGTCGTCTATGTTTAAAGGTTTGTTTCCATTGGGTTTGAAACAAAGTAGTCTGACATTCGTTATGCCAGCAGGCACGGTAAAGCTAAATGAGGCATTCATCCAAGTGTCTAAAGCTGTATTTAAAGTATATCCCGTGCCGTCTCCATTATTTCCGCCATTTAAAGCCAGATTATTAGCTAAATTTCCAACTTCTTTTATTCTTACCGTCAAGGCTGCATTGGCAGCACCACCGGCGCCGACCCATCTGTAATCGAATGTGACGTCGTAAGTTTCGCCTGGTGTAACAGCAAATTCTTGGAACATAGAGCCATCTCCATTTTCTATTTGTCCAACTTTTGCACTCGTAAGGTCGTCGTTAGCAATTCTGTTTTTAAAACCACCCCAAGATGGGATTGGATCTCCGGCTGAACCTGTTTCGAAATCGCCGTTGAGTAATAGATTTGTTTGTGCAAATGTAACTACAGTTGAAAGCACAAAAGTGATAAGTAAAAATGTAATTTTCTTCATGATTTATTGTTTATTAATTAGTATTTGATTTTGTACACTCAAGAAGCATGAACCTATACTTCTTGAGTGTGAATTATGGTTTATTCTACTTCTTTTAACGACATATCGTCAAAATACAATGGTGGTAAAGGCGGGTTTCGTTGAGGTTTATAGAATACTATTCTTATAATATCTCCGTCCGCAACACTATCTGGTAAGGTGAATGTTAAACTATCTTCAACCCAATCTGTTGACGTAGAAAGCTCGTTGGTGTCAAATAAAACAGCTCCAGCAGTTTGATTTCTCACTTTTGCTGTTATGGTGCTTCCTGGTGTCTCATTCCATTTTGTGTTGTATTTTAGCTCATATGTTTTGCCTGCTTCAAGAGTTAATTCGTAAAACATCGATCCGTCGTTATTCTCTATTCTACCTGCAAAATTTCCTGTTAGCATTTCTGTAGACTCTGATGTGACAACCCCATTCTTAAATCCACCCCATGGCTCGATTTGACCTGATTCAAAGCCTGGGTTAATAAATAGATTGTCAGGGTCTACGACAGGTTCAAATTCTGTATCTGTCCCTGGGCCTATGTCGCTATTTGGTCTATGATTGGCATAAAATTCGCCAACAGAAGTCAAATTTCCATCTTCGTCAAAGAGTGCAGACGAAGCAAGAGGAGCTCTGCCAAGACCATCGAACCAAGAATAGCGATGGACATAGTCTATATCGTCTAAAGCAGGTAGAGCAACTTTCATAAATTCCAAAACCATTTCTTCTGTATATTTATTGGCTTCTGGCGATGTAGCACCCCAATCTGCAACGGCAAATTCTTTAATCCAAATAGGTAATCCGTATAATTCGTAAGTCTGCTTGACTCTGCTTATTAGTGCAGCAGGATTACTGTTACCATACCAATGCATTGCTACAAAGTCTACGCGATAGTTCAAGTCTTTAGCTCTTCGCATAAACTCTTGCATCCAATCATTTGTAGGATTTACAGTCGCTGGACTTCCTATGGGCACATTGAGTGAAGTAATTTGCGGCCATCTTTCTAAGGCTTCATCGACGGTCATATTGGCTTGAGGGATATTATCTGGTTCATTAAATCCGAGAACATAGTTCACTCTGCCTTCAGCAATAAGTTGTTGTATATTTCCAATAACTTCATCATTTACAGAATTCTTGCCCCAAAACATAGGAACATATTCAACATTGTCAGGAATTTCTTCTCTTGGCGTGTTTCCCCAATGGTAAAACCAATGTGTTTTCGAATCGCTTGTTTTGTGAGACCATCGTTCTGAGTTGTAACTGTAACAGGATCCTTTTTTGTCTATTGCAGATGGTTCTTTTTGTACAACCACAGCATCGGTATCAATTCCGATGGCATTTTCTTGACAACTTATCGCCATTAAGCAGGCTAGAAATATAAGTGTTACTTTAATTTTCATCTTCTTCATTTTTATACGTTTATACATTTTATTACCATGCTGGATGTTGTTCCAGCTGCGGGTTTACATCTAATTCTTGTTGAGGGATTGGAAATACCTGTGTGCGCTCACCTAAGTATTGAGGATTATAAGGACCAACAGGGTCTTGAATAGCTCTGATTACGGCCTCTTCAACTTCTCCCCATCTTTTTAAATCCATAAATCTCAAGCCTTCCAATGCCAATTCCACTCGTCTTTCATGTCTTACGATATCTATCATTTCTGCTTGGCCAACCATGCCTTCAACATTCTCTACCGGGGGCATATTTACTCTTGCTCTCACTTGATTTACAAGACTCATTGCACCTCCAACATCTCCAGTTTCGGCCATAGCTTCTGCTCTCATTAACAAAACATCGGCATAACGGATGAGGTAAAAATCCTGGGAGCCTTCTTGAAAAGAGCGGACACCTTCTTCATCCGTTTCCAATCTTCTTATATATTTTCTCATACCATAACCTGTAGGACTATTTCCAGTAAATGTACGGTTGATGTCAGTCAAGAAAACATCTCCGTTAAAATAAATTGTGGCATTTGCTCTAGGATCTCTGTTCGCTCCTTGGTTTGATGGATCGAACAAGGGCGACTGATCAATTGGTAAGCCGTCTGTACAGTAATAATCGTTTACAAGATTTGGCATTGGACGTTGATCTACTTTTGGAGTTCCTTGAAATGTTCCTGAAAAGGTTTCTCCATTGTTTGTGCCTACTTCTCTTAAAAAACGAACAGAAAATACAATTTCGCTAGATGTTTCGTTTTGTGGAGTAAACAAATCGCCATAATTGGAATGCAAAGCGTATCCTAAACTTAAAAGTTGATTTGTTAATTCGAGTACACCATTTTCGCCTTGATAGACTTCATTATACAGCTGTACTCTTGCAAACAATCCTAAGGCTGCGCCTTTTGTAGCATAACCAAATAAATTGTCTGGATGAATTTCAGGCAAATTTTGGGAAGCAAATGTCAAGTCTTCAACAATTTGATTATATATTTCCTCATATGTGTTTTTTGGAACAAAGGCTTCTTCGATGGTTTGCACCTTAGTAATTAAAGGCGCATCTTCAAAAAATACGGATAGGTTGAAGTAGTGCAAAGCTCTTATAAAATAGGCTTGGCCTAGTAAAGCGTTTTTGCTTTCTGCTTCGATCAAATCGGTTTCTTGAACTTGCTCAATAAAGGCATTTGACAAAAATATGCCTTGGTAATTGTCTGTCCAAAATGCCAAAACAGGTCCATTATCCGTTATCATGCTGCCTTCCATAAATTGACCTGGGCCTTCCCATTTAAACTGGTTAAAGGCATTATCGCCAATTCCATCAAAACCAGGAATACCTTGCCATCCGTTTAAGGAACCGCCATAAAGACTACTTGATTGTAAGTTGGAGTATAATCCATTTAAGGCTAAAAACGCATCCTCTTCTGTCTTCCAAAAATTGTCTTCTGCAATTCGATCTAATGAGGGTCTATCCAGATAATCTTCACTGCAACTTGACATCAAAATAAAAGTTGCGATAATGCATATTGATTTAATTATTCTCATGGTATAGTATTGTTATAATTTTATATTTAATCCAAAAGTTAATGTTCTAAAAAGTGGTGGGTTTCTATTACTGTTTCTTCCTCTACCACCTTCAGGGTCAAAAAATTCTAATCCTGTGAAAGTTAATAAATTCTGCCCACCTACAAAAAACCTGAATTTTTCTACATTCATTTTTTCTAAAATAGATTGAGGTAAATTATAGCCTATTTCAAAGTTTTTTAGTCTTAAATATGACGCATCTTGAACATAAAATGAAGATACGATATCATTGTTTACACCTCCAATACGTGGTAAGTTTGTACTAGGGTTTTCTGGTGTCCAACGGTCGAGCCAATATTCTAGAACATTACTTCTGTTATCTGGCATGGGCAGATTTCCGTTACCCATTAGCAGTCGATCTACACCTGCTACACCTTGAAAAAGAACATTGATATCAAAATTTTTGTACTCAAGACTTCCATTAAAGTTGACTAACCATTCTGGGTTTGGGTCTCCAATGATAGTTCTGTCATCCTCATCGACGACTCCATCATCGTTAATATCTGCATATCTAATGTCTCCCGGAGAAGTCAGGTTGCTGCCAAATTGTGTTGGGGCATTGGCGATTTCTTCGAAGTCTTGAAAAATACCGATCGCTTCATAACCATAATATGCTCTAAATGGCGCTCCTTCTCTAATGATATCTGTAGCACTTATGGTTTCTGTTCCTCCACCAAGGCTGGTAACTTCATTGTTCAAGAATTTTGTGGCATTACCTCCAACACTAAATTTAACATCTTGTCCGATCTTACCTCTGTAATTTAGCCCAATTTCCAATCCTTCGTTTATCATACTGGCTGAATTTTGTGCACCTAAATTGGTCACGCCAAATGTATTGGGAATCGGGAAGTTAACATATAATATGTCATTAGTTTGTCGGTTAAAATAATCGACTACAAGTTCTAATTTGTTTTTTAAAAAACTAACATCCAAACCGATATCGGTCTGCGTGGATTCTTCCCATTGAATGGTTGGATTGGCAAGCGATGTAATACCCACACCAACTACAGATTGACCATCGGTTCCAAGAACATAATCTAAGTTTGGATTATAGTTTTGCTCCCAAATGTTTCTTCCTATCCTATCATTACCTGTAATCCCCCAACTTCCTCTTAGTTTTAAGTTTTGTATAAAGTCCACATTGTCAAAAAATGATTCTTTGGATAATACCCATCCTACAGAAGCCGATGGAAATCCATTGTAGCGATTGCCAGGACCAAATATGGAAGACCCATCGATACGGTAGTTAAACTCTAATAAGTAGCGTTCGTCGTAGTTGTAATTTACACGGCTAAAGAACGATTGGTAGGCTTCTTCGAATGCGCTACCAGTTACACCTGGGTCGTCTATACCACCTGCATTAAATTCTTCATAATTGTCTGTAGGAAAACCGCTTAATCGTCCTGTAAATCCGTCATTGCGCTGTAATGATACGGCATGACCAAGGAGAACGCCAAAGTTATGCTTGTCGTTAAATGTGTTATTATATCTCAGAATATTTTCGTTAAGCAACAAATAATTCAAGTTGGCAGAATTTCTCAGTGTATTTTGTTCAACATTGATGACTTGAACACCTTCAAAGTCGTTTAGCAGTTGGGTAGGAGTGAAGTCCGATTGGTTATTAAAAATGGCATTAATACTTCCGCTAGATTCGAAGGTCAATTTCTCCGTTAAATTTACCGTGAATCCTAATCTTGAACTAATGTTGATATTATCCTGCACAAAATTTCCTAAAAATCCTCTTCGCAAAGGGTTTGTCGTTTGGAAAGATGGGTTGTTTTGATCTATCCACGCGCCATCTACAACTCCGTATTGGCCATTACTATAGAATAAAGGAATTGTTGGAGCAGCTCTTTGAAATTGATAAATAATGCCATTATCTCCACTAAATGCGTCTTGTCCACCTGTTGGTCCAACATTGTGTCTCCAAAACGAGTTGGTTACAAAACTCATCTTTAACCAATCCTTGACCTGGGAGTTTATGTTAAAACTCAAGTTGTATCGGTCTGATCTAAATTTACTTTGAACTACTGCATCTTGGGTCATAAAACCTAAAGATACGCGATAGGTTGTTTTGGCATTACCACCACTTATGGACAGGTTATGATTTTGGATTTGTGCTGTCTGTAGAACTTCATCAGCCCAGTTTGTATCTGCAAACTGATCTGGTAATGATCCATCGGCAATGGCTTGAAGTTGGTCGGGAAAATATCTTGGGTCAAAGTTTACGCCATCTTCATTTCTGTACTTTTCATTCATTAACGTTGCGTAATCCAAAGCGCCTAGAAATTCTGGTTTTACAGTTACATCCTGAACGCCATAATAGCCATTGTAGTTTATTTTCATAGCACCTTCGACACCTCTTCGTGTTCTAACTATGATGACACCATTTGCGGCTCTATTCCCATAAATTGCTGTTGCCGACGCATCTTTAAGAACGGTAACACTTTCGATGTCCTGAGGAGCCAAATTGTTGAAGGCTGCTAGACCATCATACTGTATGTCGTCTATGACCACTAGTGGATTGCTTTCTCCAAACGTTCCAATACCTCTAATGCTTACAGAAGATGCATCTGCACCCGGGCTACCAGAAGTTTGTGTTAGCTGAACTCCAGAGAATCTACCATACAGCAGTTGTCCAGAATTTGTCACAGGTTGGTTAACCTCTTCGTCAAAGGTGACGGTTTCTACAGCTCCTGTAAGATTTATTTTCTTTTGAGTGCCATATCCCACAACAACGACTTGTTCTAGCTGCTCTATATCCAATTCAAGTTGGACGTTTAAAGTGGTTTGGTTTGCAATTACAACCTCCTTACTTATATATCCGGTATAATTAAAAACGAGAACATCGCCTTTATTGACACTTATGGTGTACATGCCATCAAAATTTGTAATTTCACCTTTGTCCGTGCCTTTAATTGTTATGGCTACACTAGGCAAGGGTAAGTTATTTTCATCTACTACTGTACCTGAAACTGTTTGTTGAGCATACATTAAAGATGAGAATAGCAAGAATGATAAAAAGTAAATCGCTTGAATTTTCATTTAAATAAATATTAAATTATGTTAACAAATATCAAACGATTTCGAAAACTTGAGTGGAATATATCATTCAAGCTAGGGAATAAATAGACCAATAGTGTATTCTAGTCTTGTAACTGATTGTTTTTCAGTTGTTCTTTGTACTTTGAGGGTAGGCAATTAAATTGTTGTTGGAAAGAAAGTTTGAAATACTTGTAGGTGTTAAATCCGACTTCGTAAGCTATTTCCTTCAAACTTAAGTCTTCGGTTAAAATAATTTGCGCTGCTTTTTTAACCCTTACCGAACGTATAAATGCTGAAAGAGAAAGACCTGTGAGGGACTTTATTTTTCTAAATAAACTGGATCTGCTCATGCCAAGTTCACTCATCATTGTTTCTATTCCAAACGCTGGATTTTGTAAATTTTGTTCAACAAGTGCTATAGTATCTCTTATAAATTTGTCTTCGGTTCCTTCATGGACTTCGACATCTTCATAATTGGGTTCGAATCTTACCTTATTAAGATAGTGTGCTTTGGTTTTTTCACGATTTTCAAGTTGACTAGCAATTCTTGCTAAAATAACGTCTGCATTGAAAGGTTTTGTAATGTAATCGTCTGCACCATGTTTTAAACCATCGATTTCGAACACCGTCGAGGTTCTTGCCGTCAGAAGTATAATAGGGATGTGTGAGGTGTTAATGTTGTTTTTAAGTTCTTTACATAAACTTATTCCGTCTTTTATTGGCATCATGACATCGCTTACGATGATATCAGGACAATTATTTATGGCTTCCTCAATCCCCTCGGCACCATTTGTAGCTTTTTGAACTTTATAATTGCTAGACAAGATATCCGAAAGGTAATTTAAAATATCGGCATTATCATCTACGATGAGTATTTCGGGTTTAGACGATTTTAACTCGAGTGACTTTGGCGTTTTAGCCTCTAGGGTTTCATAGGCTTCTATGTTGTCTGTTTTTTTAAATGCTTCATTTATCTCGCCTTTATAATCGCTTGCTCGTGTGGAAATCTTTACCACAAACTTAGTGCCGATGCCTTTCTTACTCTTTAGCGAAATGCTTCCATGGTGTAATTCAATAATTTTTTTTGAAAAAGTTAA
>JAUIFC010000053.1 GCA_030429455.1 Bacteroidia bacterium
CAGGACATGTATTTGGCTCAGCTGGTGAAGGTTATGTCCGTTTTTCACTTTGTTTAGACGAAAAACACATCAAAACCGCTATCGATCGTACTAAAAAAGTAGAAGCATGAACGTCATTGGAGTTGGTTTAGGTTTGATTGGTGGCTCGATGCTTTTGGGCTTAAAAAAGCATTACCCGAACGCACGTTTTTTAGGCATAGACTCAAAGGAAACCCATGTCAAAGCTGCGATTGATTTGAATATCATTTCAGCTGAAGCCGAAGAAGAAGACTTTAAAACAGCAGATTTGATCATTGTGAGTATTCCTGTAGATAAGGCTGCAGGTGTGATTTCGGATTATTTGAATCGCATCGGAGCACACACATTAATCATCGACAGGGGCTCCACAAAAGAAGAGTTATGTAAAGCTTTGGAAAATCATCCAAAACGACATCAGTTTTTGGCTGCTCATCCCATTGCTGGTAATGAGTTTTCTGGACCAACGGCTGCAATAGACCATCTATTTGATCATAAAACCATGATTATTTGCGAAATAGAAAAAACAGACCCAAAACTTCAAAATTTAGCCTTAGAGTGTTTCTCCAAGATGAACATGAAATTAAGGTTTATGAATCCAAAGGCTCATAACAAACACATGGCCTATGTCTCGCATTTATCGCACATCAGTTCATTTATGTTGGGAAAAACCGTAATAGACAAGGAAGAAGACGAACGCAACATCTTCGATTTGGCTGGCAGTGGGTTTGAATCTACGGTCCGTTTAGCCAAAAGTAATCCCAAAACGTGGGTGCCAATTTTTAAACAAAATAAAACATTTGTTATAGAAGCATTATCAGAATATATTTCAAATTTGGAACATTTTAAAGATGATCTTCTAAAGGACAACTATGACGGCTTAGATACAAAGATTACAAACACGAATAGAGTAAAAGAAATTTTAGAAGGAATTCACAATTAACCAAAACAATGACAAATAAAAAAGATTTTAAAAACTGGCTTAAGGCATTCAACTTAGAACATCCATTGGTTATTGCCGGACCATGTAGTGCGGAAACAGAGGAACAAGTACTGACTATTGCCCATCAATTAAAAGACACAGACACCTCTGTCATGCGCGCAGGCATCTGGAAACCCCGAACAAAACCTGGTAACTTTGAAGGTGTAGGACAAATTGGACTGAATTGGCTAAAACGAGCCAAAGAAGAAACAGGCCTAAAAATTGCCACCGAAGTCGCCAATAAAACGCATGTGGAACTTGCTCTGGAAGCCGACGTTGATATTTTATGGATTGGTGCAAGAAGTACAGTAAGCCCTTTTATCGTTCAAGATATCGCTGATGCATTGCAAGGCACAGACAAAATTGTTTTAGTCAAAAATCCCGTTAACCCCGATTTACCGTTATGGCTAGGTGCTGTGGAACGATTGCATAAAGCGGATATCAATAATCTTGGGGTCATTCACAGAGGGTTTTCGACATACGAAAAAACAAGGTACCGCAACAATCCAGAATGGCAGATTGCCATCGACTTGCAAACAGAGTTTCCAGATTTGCCTTTAATTTTAGATCCATCGCATATCGCTGGAAAAAGAGATATAATATTTGATGTTTGTCAAACCGCTTTGGATTTAAATTACGATGGATTGATGGTAGAAACACACCATACACCAGATAAAGCTTGGAGCGATGCGGCACAGCAAATTACACCAAAAGCACTTGAGCAGATGACTATAGATTTAAGAATCCGAAAAGAACATGGTGAAGCTGCAGAATTTAAAAACAAACTAAATACCTTAAGAACTAAAATTGATGTTGTTGATCATCAGATCATTACGCATTTAGGTAAACGAATGAAAATTGTTGATGATATAGGAAGATTGAAAAAGAAAAATAATGTTGCTATTTTGCAATCCAAACGTTGGAATGAAATCCTAGAACGAATGATTCAAGAAGGAAGAGACAATGGTCTTAGTGAAGATTTTGTGGTGAGTTTCTTTAAAGAAATTCATCAGGAATCTATTGCTCACCAACACAAATTATTAGCCGATAATGAAGCATAACTAATGAAAGGCCTCGTCTATAAATCTACTGGACATTGGTATGATGTCAAGACCGAAAACCAAATTGTTTACAAGTGCAAACTGAAAGGCAAAATGCGCCTAAAAGGTTTAAAAAGTACAAATCCTATTGCTGTAGGCGATATCGTAGAGTTCGAATTGTATGACGAAGGCGAAGAAACATTAGGCATTATAAAGGACTTCGAAGACCGACGAAATTATATTGTCAGAAAATCGGTTAACCTTTCCAAGCAAATTCACATCATCGCTTCG
This sequence comes from Bacteroidia bacterium, assembly GCA_030429455.1. Classification (GTDB taxonomy): domain Bacteria; phylum Bacteroidota; class Bacteroidia; order Flavobacteriales; family Flavobacteriaceae; genus Psychroflexus. The sequence goes on from JAUIFC010000053.1 coordinate 2,329, forward strand.
AATATCGACATCGCATTTTTAGTCATTACCTATAACAATCCTGTTACCACAACGACTTTTATCGATAGGTTTCTCGCAACGGCGAGAGCCTATAATGTCGAGACAGTTTTACTTTTTAACAAGTTAGATGCTTACGATATTGAAGAGTTTGGAGAAATGCGGTATCTGGCAGAAGTGTATAGACAAATCGGCTACACATGCATTGGCATTTCTGCAATAACAGGACAAAATCTAGAGCAAGTTAAAGACCTGATGACAGGTAAAATTTGTGTCTTTTCAGGCCATTCTGGTGTTGGTAAGTCCAGTATTATCAATGCCTTAGACAACAGCATCCAAATTAAAACACAAGAAATTTCGGAACAGCATAATCAAGGGATGCACACCACAACATTTGCTGAGATGCATGAGACCAATTTTAATGCTAAAATTATTGATACGCCTGGGATTCGTGGTTTTGGAATGATTGAAATGACCAAAGAAGAACTCGGTGATTATTTTGTTGAATTTTTTGAATTGAAACACAATTGCAAGTTCAATAATTGTTTACATATTAATGAACCCAAATGTGCTATAAAAGAAGCCGTAGAAAACGGAGATATTGAATATTCTAGATACAAAAGCTATTTGCAAATTTTAGGCGAAATTGAAGATACTCAATCGCCATACCGACAAGACAATTATTCATGAGAGCAGTATTACAACGTGTTTCTAAAGCATCGGTAAGTGTTGCGCCAGATTATTTCAGCCAAATAGGAAATGGCCTATTAATTCTTTTAGGTGTTGAAGATGCAGATACAGAGGAAGACGTGGATTGGCTGATAAGAAAAATAACAAACATGCGCATTTTTTCTGATGACAAAGGCAAAATGAACCTCAGTTTGCTTGACAAAAATTACGAAGCCCTTGTCGTCAGTCAATTTACCTTACATGCCTCGACCAAAAAAGGCAACCGACCAAGTTTCATAAAGGCAGCCAAACCAGATTATGCAGAAAAAATGTACAATATGTTTATTGAAAAACTTTCCAAGTCTGTTTCAACCGAAGTCAAATCGGGTATTTTTGGAGGCGATATGAAAGTTGAACTGATAAATGATGGTCCTGTCACAATTATCATAGATAGCAAGAACAAAGAATAGTTTTTAGCATAAGTCAAAATATTAGGTTCTACTTGATCAAATTGTTTTTAAAAAGCATCAAAAGTTCAATTTAAACCTGCTTGAAGTCTATTCCTTGACAATTTTATGTACACTATCATCAATGTTCAAAATATAAGTGCCGGGTTTTACATCTTGCACATTGATCATTGTTAGTTGATCTTCAACTTTAACTTCTTTGATAAGTTTACCTGTCAATGCATATAATTTTATGCTGTTGAATGCTTCCAAATTTTCATTTTTTATGGTTATAAAATCACCACTAGGATTAGGGTAAATCAGGACGCCTTGTTTGGTATACTCTTTAGAATCAAGATTTTCATTACAGGAATCGATGTCTGTATATTGTTCTATGGCATTAAATACATCTTGTTCGATTGTATAATAACTAGATTGACTATTGGACTGAAATCCCGTACCAACACCATTGGTCATAAAAACGAAACCAACATTTCTATCTTGGTCAAAATATGCGTCGGAAACTAGGCCGTATGCTAAACCTGTGTGTCCCATCATCGATGTACTTCCAGGCAAGGCAATATCATTTCCCGGTGTATACGTTAACCTATGAATTCCCAAACCCCAACTTCTAAAAAGTCCAAAATAGTTATTTCCATTATTGCCGCTATACGTCCATTGGTTTGAAAACATCAGGTTGCAAGATGCTGGAGTTAGAATATTTTGATTTTGATAAGTGCCATCATTCACTAGAGCTAGGAAAATCTTTGCTATATCTTGAGCAGACGAACGAAAACCACCTTGTGGGCCAAATCTGCCACCGTTAGTACCTGGCACATAATTATCCAAATTTGCAAATGTCGGCTGAACGCCTTGGTAATCATCGATTTGAGGCGTCCACACGCCACCTGGCTTTCGATACAATACTGCAACTTGATTAATATCCTGTAGGTCGTTGACATTAAAAGAAGCATCTAGCGCTAGAGGATTACTTATATTCTGAAAACAATATTGATCAAATCTTAGGTTAGAGACTTTTTCGACAATAGTTCCGAGAACAACATAATTGATGTTGGAATAATTAAAGTAATTCCCAGGTACAGTATTTGTAAATTGACCAGACGTATAATACGTGCCATTTGGCACCAAAATCTCACTCAAATTTGGGATAGGATTTTGATTTACTGTAGCATTAAGAAAACTACTATAAGTCGTTCCATCGATAATCGAAGAGGTGTGCGACAATAACATTCTAACTGTGATCGGGATATTTGGATAATTCGGATTCAAAACTTCGTAACCCAAAATGTTACTTATGTTGTCATCAAGACCCAGTTGATTTTGTTCTACCAATTGCATGATAGCAATAGCGGTTATTGTTTTGGAAATACTGGCAATTCGGTATTTAGTATCGCTTGATATTGGAGTACTCGAAACAGCATCTGCAGTGCCAATCGATAAATTTTCAATTATTCCATCTTTACAAAACACCACCAACGAACCACCCATCATATCATTGGATGACCCTATGGTGTTAAAACTTGAGGTAAGGCTTTGAGCTTTAAGAAAAGTCGAAGACAAGATGACAATACTTACAAAATAAATAAAAGTGTTTTTCATGGGTAACATTGAGGTTGTAAATATAAAAATAAGGTGAAAATATAAAACAGAAATAAACCTACTACCATATTAAACCATAATCTATATTTCTCTGAAATATTATAGCAGCATTAGTTCTTAAAGCCATCTTAAATTAATACTTTTACAAATAAAAATGCACAAAAAATTAACCATTCTATTTGCTTTCTTTTTTTGTACGAAGGCCTATTTTCAAAATTTTGATTATCAATCATTAGTACTAGACGAACACCTCACTGAAAAGGCAAATTCATGTATTAGAAAGTCTTCAACACTTATCACAATCGAGGCTCAAGACAAAGTCATTGAACAACATACACAAGTCATCACTGTATTTAACAAGTATGGCAATAAGGATGTAGATGCATTTTTACACTACGATAAAAATGTAATAGTTAAAAAGCTTGAAGCCATTGTTTATGACAAATTAGGCAAGGAAATTAAAAAAATTAAAAAAAGCGATTTTAGAGATGTTAGTGCTGTAGATGGTGGTACGCTTTACAGTGATAGTCGCGTATATTACATGGATTATACGCCTTTAGATTACCCGTATACTGTAGAATTTACTTACGAAACCAAGAATAGCAATACAGCCTTTATAAAACCATGGTTCCCCATTCAAAACTATTACCAAAGTGTAGCCTCTAGCAAATTTGAAATTATCGATAATTCAGATTCGAAGATAAGACATCATAAATCCAATTTTGATTTTACAGAAGGTGTAAGTATTGAGGAATCAGAAGGTCGTATTATCTGTACCGCCAACAACTTACATGCCATAAAGTACGAAGACTATAGCCCAACCAGAAGTGTTTATGTTCCTCAAGTTTGGTTTGCCTTGACAAAATTTACCCTCGAAGGTGTAGATGGCCAGGCTTCCAATTGGCAAGAAATGGGAAAATGGCAATATGAAGAGCTTATTAGCGGTCGCGATAAAGTCTCTGGCGAGACAAAACGAGAAATTCTATTGTTAACATCTGGCGTCGACGACCCTATAGAAAAAGCAAAAATAGTCTATAAATATGTTCAAGATAATACCCGATATATAAGTGTTCAGGTAGGAATTGGTGGATGGCAACCAATTTTGGCAGAAGATGTGGACAAGGTAAAGTACGGAGATTGTAAAGGCTTAACTAATTACACAAAAGCACTCCTAAAAATCGCCGGTGTAGATTCTAATTATACAATAGTTTCTGCAGGTCCTGAGAAAGATGACTTAAACAAAGATTTTGCTTCTATGCAAGGCAATCATGTTATTCTTCAAATCCCAATGGATAATGAAAATATTTGGTTAGAGTGCACTAATCAAGATGTTCCCTTTGGATTTATTGGTACAGGCACAGACGACAGAAACGTACTTGTTGTTAACCAGACTGGTGGAAAAATAGAAAGAACTCTTGTTTATGAGCCAGAGGACAATTACCAAAAAATTGAATCTAAAATTACTATTTTAGAAAATGGGGCTATCCAAGGGATTGCTCATGTGACGTCTCTAGGAACCCAATTTGGACAGAAATTTAGTTTCGAAAAGCAATCTGATAAAGATGCTATTAAAAGGTATAAGTCCTATTACAGTCATTTAAAAAGTTTAAATATTGAAAAATTTGACTTCGATAGAGATGATAATGAGATAAAGTTCGAAGAAAATTTCAGATTTACAGCAGACAATTATTGTTCCAAATTTGGCAATAGATTTATATTAGTGCCAAACGTCTTAAATCAGGTGTTAAGTATTCCAGACAAATACAAAAATCGCATGACACCATTTGTAGTTTCCAGAGGTTTCTTTGATGAAGACGAAATTGAATTTGCATTTCCAGAAACTTTTAATATCGAGTCTACGCCAAAACCCATAAACATCGAATCGAAATACGGAAGGTATTCATCATCATTTGAAGTTAATACCGATGGCAAACTGCTCTACAAAAGGAGTATGCTGCTTAATGACGGTGAATATACCAAAGAAGAATATGCAGATTTTAGAGCATTTCTAATTTCTGTAAACAAAGCCGACCAATCTAAAGTTGTATTAAATAACAAAACTTAAACTAACCTAATGTTAAATACTTGTCTTAGAATTCTTATTCTACTGTTATGCCTGAATAGCTTTGGGCAAAAATTTAAATTTAAAAATGTTTCCAAGGAAGAATTGGAAGAAAAATTCCATCCGAAAGACTCTACCACTTCTGCTGCAGTACTTTTTGAAGAAGGAACACTCACCATGAAATTTGACGAAAAGTGGTTTTACGAACTCGAAGTAGTCAAAAGAATTAAAATCTATAATGAAGATGGATATGACTATGCCACCATCAAAATTCCATACTTTTATGGGGATAACAACTCATCAAGAGAAGACATAAAGAGCTTAAAAGCATACACTTATAACCTGGAAGGAAATAAGGTGAAAGGTGAAAAAATAAAGAATGCCGACATTATAAACGAACAAGTCTCAGAGAAATGGAAACAATTTAAATTTACCTTTCCAAATTTAAAACCAGGAACAGTCATCGAATATACCTATGTTTATGAATCTCCAAATATTGGGGAGCTTCCGAAATGGACCTTTCAAGAAGATATACCCGTAAACTATTCTAAGTATTCACATGTGATCCCTTATTATTTTGGTTACAAAGCCTATTCAAGAGGATACCACCCGATAGATTTTGATAAAATAGTAACCGAAACCAGCCTGGCTTTTTCTCAATCTGCTTCAACCGATACATATGGGATGAAAACGCTCTCAACAGAAACCGGTACTTCTATAGTAGAAGCTAACATGTCCACCTATATAGCCACAGATGTTCCAAAATTAAAAGATGAGCCATTTGTAAATAACCTTAACAACTTTATGACCAGCGTTAAACATGAAATGGCCTTCTCAAAAAGTGGTAATGGACAGATTAAAGAATATACTACAACATGGCAGAATGTGAGCAAAACACTTCAAATGTCTGAGTCTTTTGGTGTAGAATTGGATAAAACCAACTATTACCAAGAAGATATAGACAATGCTTTGATGGGTGCTGTAACTGAAGATGATAAAATTAATCGTATTCTAGATTTTGTTAAAAATCGTATGCGTTGGAACGATTATGTTGGCATTTATGCTTCTGAAAAACTTAAAAAAGCATACGATAACAGAACTGGTAGTGCTGCTCAAATTAATTTGATGCTTACTTCTATGCTTAGGTATTCAGGATTAAATGCGAATCCTGTTTTAGTAAGCACAATTAGTAATGGTTTACCATTAGACATCGCTTCTACAGAAATTTACAACTATATCATTACTGCCGTAGAAAAAGAAAATGAAATTATATTATTAGATGCAACAAATAAATACACTGCACCTAACCTTTTACCAAACAGATGTTTAAATTGGAAAGGGCAACTAATAAGAAGAAGCGGAAGCTCAAAAGAGGTACAACTTAACCCATCAACTGTTTCTAAAGATGTCTTTATCATGAATATAGAAATAGAATCAGAAGGGAAAATAATGGGACAAATGAGAAGACAATACACGAATCAGTTGGCTTATCAATACCGTGTAAATTTTAGCAATGTGAATAAAGAAAGTTATATCGAAAAGTTGGAAAACGATTTTGATATTAGTATAACAGATTACAAAAACTCTAATGTTGAGGAACTTACAAAGCCTATAATTCAAACTATCAAGTTCGAAAAAGAGGATGGCGTGGATATTATAAATAATGATATTTATATTTCACCTCTTTTATTTTTATCACTAGACGAAAACCCTTTCAAACAAGACAAAGCAGACAGAAAACTGCCGATAGATTTTACATTCCCTACCTCAAAAAAATATGTTATCAATATTGGTGTTCCTGAGGGATATACCATAGATTATTATCCAGAACCTATAGCTATAGGATTACCAAATAATGTTGGTAGTTACCGATTTAACATCAAAAAATCTTCAAGTGGTGGTTTGCAAATTAGTGTAAACAAGGACATTAAAAGATATATCTTAGGTCCTGAATATTATCAAGCTATGAAAGATTTTTACAAGCAAATTGTAAATAAAGAAACTGATAAAATTGTACTTAAAAAGCTATAATGTCGAATGAAAAAAATTTTATGGTTTACATATGTCGTTTTTACTTTTGGCCATTTAAATGCTCAGGAATTTAAACTTGGTGACGTAAGCTCTATAGAACTTGAAGAAAAATATAGTTCAGTAGATTCATCAGCCAATGCCGCATACCTCTTAAACAAGGGTAAATTAAGTGTTTATTACAATTCAGTCTATGGTTGGGGCTACGAAATAGAAGTCTTAGCTAGAATAAAAATTTATAACAAAGAAGGCTATGACTCCGGCACTGTAGAAATACCGCTTTACATTGGAGGAGGCAATAATAACAAAGAAGAAATAAGTAAATTAAAGGCTATAACCTATAATCTTGATGGTAAAAAAATTATAAAATCCAAAGTAAACAAAAAGAATATCAGTTATTCGCAAACGAAATACGGTTGGGAAAATGCCGTTTTTACATTCCCAAACTTAAGGGAAGGCTCTGTTTTGGAGTACATGTATACCATCAGATCCCCCTATTTTACGGTATTGCCAGAGTGGAAATTTCAACAAACAATTCCAACAAAAGAGTCCATCTACGAATTTAATTTTCCTAAGATATTTGGATATAATGAGCGATTTAAAGGATATCAAAAAATTAAGAAAGATGTAAAAGATATACCAAATTACAATGTTGGCAGCTACCTTTATGGAAATGGAATGAGGTTTATATATAAAGCTACTAATGTTCCTGAAATTGCTAAAGAATCTTTCGTAAACAACTACGATAATTACATCAGTTCCGTCCAGCATGAATTAGCCGTAGCAAAAATTACTAACGACGGTAAACTAGCGGATTTACTTACCAGTTGGGATAAGGTAGCCAAGGAATTAGATGAATCTAAAAATTTTGGGAAACAACTAAGAAATACCAGGTACTTTAAAAAAAACCTAGACACTTTAGCAACTGACCATTTAAGCGAAATGGAAAAAATTGAAGTAATTTTTAACCTTATAAAAGAGAAAGTAACCTGGAATAAAAGAATAGGCATATCTTGTTCGGACGTTTTGGATATCGTATACGAAGAAGGCACTGGAAATGTTGCAGACATGAACATTATGCTAACCAGCATGCTGAATTACATTGGTTTGGATGCCGATCCGGTAATTTTAAGTACAATAAATAATGGCTTTCCACCGTCTATCCCTTCAACTCACTTTTATAATTATATCGTTAGTAGTGTAACACTAGAAGATGGCTCAGAAATTTTTTTAGATGTATCAGATCCAAATGCTGCACCAAATGTTTTGCCTACAAGATGTCTAAATTTTATGGGGATTAAGTTCCTTAAAAACTTAAGGACAAAAAAAGTAGACCTTTTTCCAAATTATATTTCTAAAGAAAATAATTTTATGAACTTAGAGGTTGACGAAAATGGAATTATCATCGGAAAAGTCAGGAGACAATTCACAAAGCAAACTGCATATATATTTAGACAAAAATATAGAGATCTGGATAAAGAACAATATTTAGAAAAACTCGAAAACACCTTTAATATATCCATACATGAGTATGACTGCAAAAATTTGAATACTCCAAATAAACCAATACTTGAAACAATCTCGTTTACATCAAACGACAAACAAGATGTGATAAATAATAAAATATTTTTATCGCCACTTTTATTTTTTACCACAACAACAAACCCTTTTAAAGAAGAAGTAGAAGACAGGCAACTGCCTTTAAACTTTACATTTCCTAAATCGACCAAGTATGCTATTACAATTGAATACCCTGAGGGATTTGAAGTTGACTATATTCCAAACAAAATAAATGATCTAATCTTAGATAAAAGATTTTCTTATAATTCTGAAATTAAAGCTGTAAATGATAAAAAACTGCAAATTATGGTTAACCAAAACATAAACACCAGTATACTTGAAGTCGATTATTATGCAGAAGTCAAAGATTTTTTCGATACTATCGTTAAAAATGAGGCTGAAAAAATAGTCCTTACTAAGAAATAATATATGGAAATTAAAAACGCTCAAAAACAAGTGGACGACTGGATAAATGCTCATGGCGTAAGGTACTTTAACGAACTGACCAACATGGCTCAACTCACTGAAGAAGTTGGTGAAGTCGCCAGAATAATAGCCCGTCGTTACGGTGAGCAAAGCGAAAAAGAAAGTGACAAAAACAAAGATCTTGGTGAAGAATTGGCAGATGTCATGTTTGTTGTGCTTTGCTTAGCTAACCAAACAGGGGTAGATTTGCAAGAGGCCTTCGATAAAAAAATGGACGTCAAAACCAAAAGAGACCATGATAGACATCATAATAATCAAAAACTAAAATAATGTTTTCTAAAGTAATTAGTCATTCAGGCTTTTGGAAGTCCGTCATTTTTTTAGCATCCATGTTTATCATTATCTACAATATTGCAGATGTCTTTATGGTTTTCGACGGAAGTTTTACGGCATACGCCGGAGAACGATTTGCAACAGAACATTTATTACGCTTCTTTTCAGCAAATATTGCAAGTGGATTTGTTTATGGTTTTATCTTTAGCTTTTTTAAATTTAGAAGTAAAATAAAACAGGAACAGCAATAGCGAAAGTCATGCAAAAGCATTTAAAGAAAACAGTATTTACTGGAAATCACAGCATACACGTTACAGGTTCTAAAAGTGAAAGTAACCGCTTACTTATTCTTAAGGCATTATATCCAAATATTGAGATAGGCAACCTCTCAAATTCTCAAGACACTCAAGTATTGCAAAAAGCGCTAAATCAAGATACTTCTGTAGTGGACATACATCATGCTGGTACGGCAATGCGATTTTTAACGGCTTACTTTGCATGTTTTACGAGAAAATCCTTGCTTCTTACAGGTAGTCAACGTATGCAAGAACGGCCAATAAAAATTTTGGTCGAAGCCTTAAATACAATGGGTTGTCACATTTCCTATGAAAAAAATGAAGGCTATCCTCCTTTAAAAATTGAACCTGCTGACGTATTAAGCCATCATATCGAATTACCTGCTGACATTAGTAGTCAATATATTTCGGCATTGATGCTTATAGCTCCACGCCTTGAAAATGGACTAAAAATCCATCTTACCTCAAAAATCACGTCTTTACCCTATCTGAAGATGACACAACATTTGATGCAAGACTTAGGTTTTCAAGTCGATTTTAAAGAAAATACAATTCACATCAAACATCAATCCAACATTCCAAATTCAAGCTTTAGTGTGGAATCTGATTGGAGTTCTGCATCTTATTATTACAGCTTAGTTGCCCTTTCAAAGGACCTTGTGATCGATTTATATACTTACAAACGACATAGTATTCAAGGCGATTCAAAACTTAAGGAATTGTATACAGATTTGGGAGTAACCACCTCTTTTGGAGACAATTTCATCAGGCTTGAGAAAAATCCTCAAAGCCTTAAAAAAGACTATTTTGAAGCCGATTTAAACGACACACCAGATCTGGCTCAAACCATTGCAGTGACGTGTTTAGGATTAAATTTATCTTGTTACCTTACGGGTTTGGCCACTTTAAAAATAAAAGAAACAGACAGGTTAGTTGCTTTAAAAAATGAAATTGAAAAATTTGGTGCTCAAGTTGAAATTGACGAAAACAGTTTGAAACTTACACCTTCAAGCAATTTAAAATCAGGTATTTACATTGACACATACAACGACCACCGCATGGCAATGGCATTTGCACCACTTTCGTCTATCGTCGAAATAAACATTAATGATGCAATTGTCGTCGAAAAGTCTTATCCCGATTTTTGGAAAGATTTTGATAAATTAGCAAATAAATAATTTTAAAAATCCCCTCTCTTTCGGAGAGGACTAGAGAGAGGCATTATGAAAACAGTATTGATCACAGGCGCAACAAGCGGAATAGGATTGGCAACAGCAAGACGTTTTGCTTCCGAAGGAAATTGTAATCTGATATTGTGCGGCAGAAGAGCGGATCGCTTAGACAAGCTTAATAAAGAACTTGAAAGCAAAGTAAACCTTAAAACACTTCAATTTGACGTAAGAGATAAAACAGACGTCATTAATGCCATTGCTTCTCTTGAAGGTGAATTTTCAACCATAGATATTTTAATAAATAACGCTGGCAACGCGCATGGATTAGATTATATTCAAGACGGCAGTATGGACGATTGGGATGCGATGATGGACATCAATGTTAAAGGTTTGTTGTATGTATCGCAACCAATTATTCAACAAATGATTGCTCGCAAATCAGGGCACATCATCAATATTGGGTCGACTGCGGGAAAAGAAGTTTATCCAAAAGGCAATGTCTATTGTGCCAGTAAACATGCTGTGGATGCCATCAACAAATCCATGAGGTTAGATTTGAATGCCTACGGAATTCGTGTGGGAGCCATAAATCCTGGACTTGTAGAAACAGAATTCAGCCAAGTGAGATTTAAAGGCGATTCAGAACGAGCTTGTCAAGTTTACAAAGGTTATCAAGCTTTAAAACCAGAAGACATTGCAGACATTATTCATTTTTGTGTAACACGTCCTTACCATGTTAATATTGCTGATTTGGTCGTTCTTCCTACAGCACAAGCCAGCAGTACGATGATAAATAAAAATTTAGATTAAATTTTAAAGGTCTCAAAAAAACAACCCGTTGAAATTTAATGCTTCAACGGGTTGTTTTTATTTTTAAATTGAATTGAATTAGAAATAATTAATCCTCATCATCACCTACATACTCGTATCCCTGATTGATGCCTTTCTCTATTGCTGGAACGCCACGTTTCATCCAAACGGGTTTCGGAGAAGCTTTAAGATAGTAATCAAAGAATTGAGATAACCTGAGATTAAAGTCTTTACGGTTTTGCATTTTTAAAGGCCAATGTGGTTCGCCGTTATAATTCAAAAACCAAGAGGGTTTTCCTAATCGTCTTAGATTAACAAAAAATTCAATCCCTTGATACCAAGGCACATGTCCGTCAGCATCATTGTGCATGATCAATAAAGGTGTATTGACTTTATCCAAATTGAAAATTGGTGAATTTTCGATATAGCGCTGTGGATATTCCCATGGCGTTCCGCCAATTCGGCTTTGTGTATGCTCATACTGGAATTGTCGACTTAAACCTGTCCACCAACGAATACCACCGTAAGCACTGATCATATTTGGCACTGGAGCTCCAGATTCGGCAGCTTTAAAAATATCAGTTTTAGTTACAAGATAAGCAATTTGGTAGCCACCCCAACTGTGGCCTTGAACACCGATATTGTCCTTATCGATAAAGCCTTTGTCAATCAACATGGTAATTCCTGGAATCACACAATTAAAAGCACTTTCGCCAGGATAACCATCACGATAATGCACATCTGGATTAAAAATCACATAGCCACGACTGGCGTAGAAAGGATAATTGATGGTGCTACGACCATAAGATGGTGCTCGATGCCTGTGTATGCCATTAGAGCTTTTCTCATAAAAATTAACAATCATCGGGTATTGCTTATTAGGATCGAAATTTTCAGGTTTTATAAGCATCCCTTTTAAAGGTTTGCCATCTAAAGATACCCATTCGACCATTTCTGCTGTTCCCCAGTTGAATTCTTTCTGCTGTGGATTGGCATCTGTAATTTGCTTAGGGGCTTTAAAACTCGTGGTTGAACTCCATAAATTTGGAAAATCTGTAAATGACTCTTTTGTAAAAAGGAGGCGATTTTTCTTATCCTTTTGAGCCATCGTAAACCTGCTGTACGCGTAAGGCCCTTCCATTAACGGCTTGATGCTCTTTCTTTTAGGATTATAACTTGCAACGCCGGCATGCTTATTTTCTTCATTAAAAGTACTTAGTATCCAAGTGCTTTTGTTAGAAATAAATCGTTCTTCCTCATCTAATCTGACATAACGGTAACGCATTTTAGCATTTCTTCCATTGGTTAAATTTTCTGAAGCACCAGTTTCTGGATCAAAGGCCCAAATATCAAATCGATCATAGATTAAGAATTTAGCATCGTCCTCTGTCCAACCTGCTGAACCATAACTGTAAGGATCATCTGGATAATCATGCAATTCATTATAAAACTGTCGGCCTTTTGTCAAAGCTTTGTAGGTTAAAGTCTTCAAATTATAGGTGAACCAAGTGCTGTCTTTTCGACTGTACCCGTACAAATATTTTCCTTTAGGACTTATGGAAGAACCGCCATAAACTTTTCTAGCTATATCAACAGTTTCGCCAGTCGTTAAATCTACACGTTTTAAATCTCTTGGACGTTGTGCTGTCCATTGGCTTTGAAGCTCGTAAGGTGTCCCATTGGCAATTACGGCAAACTGTGCATTTCCTTCATCGGCATAACGAGCCATATCGAATTTTGAATCCGCAATTTGAAGCATTTCGTTTTTGTTAAAATCATAAAGGCTTAAATATGATTTCTTTTTGTCGTCTTTGACGTCCAATTCCTGTACGGTGTATAATCTTGGCTCGTCATAAGTCCATACCTCAACCTTTACAATTTCTTCGTCCAATAAGGTCGTATCTTGAACGATTGGTGTTTGCCTTAATCCAAAAAATAAGCGCTCTTCATTTTCCGAAAACTGTAAACTTCTATCCTTAGAAACTATCAATTTTGAAGGATTATCCTCAGAATCTACAATTAATTTTGCCTCTTTGTCACCTTGGTTCCACGCAAAAAGTTTTGGGGTTTTAATCAAACTTTTAGTCGAATCTGCATCCACTACAAAACTTATTCTTTTTCCTGATTCGGAGATTCCCAATTGTGGGTATTTAGTTTTATGATGACTTTCAAATAACAACGTGCTTGTTCTGGTATCCACATCAAATCGATAAACGCCAGCCTTAAACTTATCTTTTTCACCTGAAGTTGCGTAAACAAGAAATTCGCCTTCTTTTGCCATTTTGTATGACAGTACAAACTTCAATGTATCTTCTTCTTCAATTTCTAAATGTCTAATTACCAAATGATAACCGTTGTCTTTAGATACTTTTTTAGGCTTTTTCTTTTTGACCTTAACACTGTCTTTTACTTTAGCTTTAGGTGTATCTTTGACCTTCTTTTCATCTTTTTTCTTTTTTGAAGGCTTTGGTGCTTCAAGCATGTATGCAACTATTCCAGACCATTTTTGTGGAAGTCGGTAAGATTTTACATTCGGTATCTTGTGTAGCGAATTCGCTTCGATATTGTAAATCATCAAAGAGTCTTTCGGCATGTCTTTCTTTTTCACTTTGCGCCGTTTCATTTCTTTGATACTATCTTTCCAAGCGTTTACACGAAAGAGAGCATATTTAGAATCAAAAGAAAACTTTGCTTCCTTACTTCGGTTATACATCATTATGTTGTCGCCTTCACTACCTAACAGTTGAACGCTCTGATCTTGTTCCTCTTTGCCTAAGGCGTAAAGTACGTAATCGCCAGAGTTCGAAATATTTACATTTGTTATGCGATTCCACTCCGCTTTATCCTCATGCTGCATGACTTTCTTTTGAGCAAAGCCACTGGAAAAGAGCGAAATAAAAAATACAAGGGATAAAATTCTTATAGAATACATCATTTAATTTTTAGGTTCATAACCACGACCTGGAGTGTATGGTGCTCCAGCATCGATCAATTCTTTTTCTAAGTTTTTAATAGAAACATTAAAGACGTCTTCAAGATTTTTCTTAATGACTTCAATTTCTTCTTTGGCTATCGCAAAACTATCCTGATGGGTTTGTGTTGGTGTTGCAGTCGAGTATTTCTGCTGCCATCCGATAGACCCTAATCGACTTGAAGGTGAAGGAGGTTGCCCAATATCCAATTGACGCTTGATTGAGTCGCCGTACATTGCCAACTGTGCTTCATTCAATTGATCTTCAACGGCCTTGACTTTGGTTAACATATTGCCCATAGGCATATCAGCCTTTTTGATGGCGGCTTTAATGTATCGTATTTTGTTTCGAGATTCCGACATTAAACGCTGCGCGGCGCCAAAGTCTGCCTGAACTTTGGCTACTGCTTTTTGGAAGGCTACTTTTTCAGACCTGTTTTCAGCTGGCATTTCTACATTATCTAAAGCTTTAACTTCAAAGCTTACAGGAGTGGTTAAGGATTCTAAAACACCATCTTGAAGTAGTCCCATTTCAACCGTGTATGTTCCAGGCATAACCAGCGTGCCTTCTTCTGCCCCACTAAAAGGATTATAGAATGAAGAGGTATTAAAATTAATCGGGTTTTGAGGAGTGTATCTCAAATTCCAATGAAAGCGTTGAAAGCCTTTTTTTGGAGATTTAAACTCTTTTTTGACAACTTTTCCATTGGCATCTTTTATAGTAAATACCAATTCTGGTTTACCTTCATCTCGTTCAGCTTTTAAAGCTTCGTAGGTTGGATATGGTGCATCTTTTTTAGATTTTGAAAGTTTCTTATCCTTTTTTTGCCGTTCAGACTTTAAGGATTTAAAACTAGAATCGTAGTAATAGTCGATTATAGCTTCTGGCCCTAAATTTTTTGCCGTATAAAAATTATCCCCTTGGAAAGATTTACCAGGTAAACCTAATGGTGAACTTTGTTCCCACATTAAAGCCGTTCGAATGGGGTAAATTTTAGCCTTGTCTTTTGGCTGGGCATTTTCAATCGCTCTTAAAACCGAATAATCGTCCATGACATAAAACCCACGACCGAACGTTCCTAAGACCAAATCATTTTCACGTTCTTGAATCGCAATATCTCTAACGGCGATTGTTGGCAATCCACTCTTTAGCTGTTTCCAAGTCTCCCCTTGATTTGGCGAAAAGAATGCTCCAAACTCCGTACCAACAAAAATCAAATCTTTGTCGATGTGGTCTTCTTCGATGGCATAAACACTTCCTCGTTCAGGAAGATTGGATTGTATCGCCGTCCAGCTTGCACCTTTATCTGTAGATTTGAAAACATAAGGTTTAAAATCTCCATACTTATGGTGATTGTAAGCTACATAAACTACATTCTCATCATGTCGAGACAGATACACACTATTGACATAAGATTGATTTGGCGCACCATCAATTTTGGAAATTTTCTTCCAATTCTGTCCAGCGTCCTCAGAAATATAAACCAATCCATCGTCGGTTCCAGCAGCTAACAAATCTTTATTAATTGGTGATTCTGAAAATGCAACGATGCTGCCATATTGTGAGGTGGAACCATTTTTCATAACCGCATCGATGCTCACTACTCGGTCATAAACCTTCAGGGTATTCCTGTCAATTTGTTGAGACAGGTCTTCGCTAATGACGTCCCAAGAATTTCCATAATCATCGGATCTAAAGACTTTTTCAGCAGAAAAATATAACCTACCTGGCACATGACGACTTACCACCAATGGCGCATCCCAATTGAAACGGTAATCGTTTTCTCCTTTTCTGGCAATTGGTTTTATTCCTACCGATTCGCCACTTTTTTTGTCAAAACGCACAAGTCCTCCATACTGAGATTGCGCGTAAACAATATTCGGATTGTTTGGATCGATTTGAGATTCGAAACCATCTCCACCGTTGGTAATGAACCATTCTGAATTACGTATGCCGTGATTGGTTAAGACTCTTGATGGTCCACCTAAACTAAAATTATCTTGGGTTCCTCCATAAATGTTATAAAAAGGATAGTCGTTGTCCACAGCTACTTTGTAAAATTGAGTGACAGGCAAATTCTTTTTAAAATCCCATGTTTTTGCAGCATCGAAGGTTTCATAAATACCGCCGTCGCAACCCACAATCCAATGTTTATTATTCTGAGGATTTATCCACATGCAATGGTTATCGACGTGTTTAGTATCTTCACCAACCATTTTAAACGTCTTGCCACCGTCGTGTGTAACGGACATCCAAGTGTCCATGGAATATACCGTATGTTCGTCAACCGGATCGGCTATAATCTCTTGGTAATAGTTTCCACTAGTGACATGAGAACTTCGTTTTTGCCAACTGGCTCCTCTGTTGGTTGAAGCGAAAAATCCACCTTTTCCATTTGCTGCTTCGACAATAGCATAAATAATTTCGGGATTAGCAGGTGAAATGGCCAAGCCTATTCTCCCTAACTCTTCATTAGGCAGACCTTTTTGAACTTTTGTCCATGTGTTTCCGCCATCCACACTTTTATGAAGTCCTGAACCTGGACCACCACCGACATACGTGTAAACATGGCGGCGTCTTTGATGTGTGGAGGCATAAAGAACATTAGGGTTTCTCGGATCCATGACGACATCATTCACACCAGTATGTTCATCGACTTCGATGATTGACTTCCAAGTTTTCCCACCGTCTTCCGTTTTGTACAAACCTCTGTCACCACCTTTACTCCATAATGGCCCAATAGCAGCAACATAAACCACATCAGAATTATCGGGATGGACAATTATTTTGCCGATATGCTCAGAATTTTTCAAGCCCATATGCTTCCAGGATTTTCCGCCATCCAAAGACTTGTAAATACCATCGCCATAAGCCACCGATCGTTGATTATTGTTCTCTCCAGTGCCAACCCAAATGACATTATGATTATTTGGATCCATTGTGATACAGCCAATTGAATACGAACCTTGACTATCAAAAATTGGCTCATAAGTTACTCCTGAATTTACAGTTTTCCAAACACCACCAGATGAAGTAGCGACGTAATATTCAAAAGGATTATCAGGATTAAAGGCAAAATCTGAAATCCTTCCAGAAGTTAAAGCTGGTCCAACATTCCGCCATTTAAGACCTGAAATGCTGATTTGTTCCAAAGGTGGTTTTTCTTGCTTTTTCTTTTTAGATTTTTTTTGAGCATAAGACATTGAACTGAAACTGAGTAGAACACTCAGTACAAGTACTGCAAAATTCTTCATTTGTGAAATGTGATTAATGGATTAATAGTATAAACTTATTTTAAGAACCTGAACTTTAACCCTATCAACTTAATGATTTTCAGAAGATAAAGTTCAAATTAAATTTTAATGACTTTAAAAATAAGTTATTTAAATAACATAGCTATTTAATGCCTATCAAAAACTAAATAATTATAACGCTTAACAATGAAGTCGGATAAACTTTTATTGAAATTCACAGATAATCCATCTAAGGTTAACATGATAAGCTTACTACCTGCTCAATTCTGCAAATTTTTCTTTCACTAAAAACGAATTAGATCCTGTGGGAGAAAATGCAGAATATTCGGTCTTCCCGTCAACACTATATTTTCTACAAATATTGAAATACCATGGGAAATCCTTTTTTTCAGGTGGTTTACCCACAACTTGATGAAGAGGATCTTGGCTGCTAATAGTAATTGGGATTTTAGCTTCAATATACCAGACTCCCTTTTTCTCGTCTACTTTTGAGGCCATTTCGATTTCTGAATCCCATCTTAGTCCCCATGCACTTGAATGATCCTTATCGGTCACTATACCCTTTGGATTTATAGAAATTTGATAAAAGGATTGTGTTGGAGTTTCCATCAATATATCAACATAATCGCCTTCCCAGAGCATTTCATCATCAAATTTTGTAGAAGTACTATTAAGTTTTTGTCCTGGTTTAAATTTGCTTTCGATGCCAAGATACATATAACCCTCTTGATAGCCGAGTTTAAATCTCGTAGGATATGCCGTTTTCTTGTTTTTAGAATTACTCGTCAAGTTTCCATTTAAATACTTCCAGTAATTCTCATTTAAAACGCCATCAACCTTTATTCCCGATGCAATTTGAGAGTTAATGCGAGCTTTATAAGATGGTACATTTTCCCTTCCTGCGAGCATCTGATCATATCTTATCTTGTATTTTTCTAAACCCACCTCGAACATCTCAATTCTTTTGGCATACTTTGAATTTGGATCTACTTTACCTTTTGCTTCCTCAAAAAGGCTAAAAAAAGTTTCTAGAAG
>JAUIFC010000054.1 GCA_030429455.1 Bacteroidia bacterium
TTTCAAGACTTCTTTGCGCCATTTTATCTGTTTACAAAAGCCGAATTTTCATCGCATTTCTCGTTTGCAGACAACCATGAAGTTCCTCAACATATCATTGCCAACAGTGTAATTACAACCAAATTATTCAACAAAAAGGTGAAGCTGATTAACTATGAAATGGAATTTAAAGATTATGGGTTAAAAACCTTTACTATACATCAAAAAAACAAATCAGACGTATTCGACATTAAAAAAATAAAGTAGACATGAAAACGATTAATTTATACATTTTGCTTAGCTTTTTATTCTTGTTTTCATTGACTAAAGCACAAGACAAAAAATTGGAGGATGCATTTGCAGATTCCTACACTTTTGAAAGTGAGGAAAAATACGAAGATGCACTCAAAGAAATAGAAGCATTTAAAAATGACAAGTCCTATGAGATAAATTTAAGATTGGGATGGCTGTATTATTTAAATGCAAATTTTGAAAAAGGTATTGAGCATTATAAAATTGCAGATGAACTCATGCCGGCTTCGACACAAGCCAAATGGGGTATCGTAACTTTGTACAGTGCAACAGAAAACTGGAATAGACTTGAAGAAACTTACAATAAGATTATTAGCCTGGATCCAAAAGATGAAACTGCGCATTATTATCTTGGGTTAATTCACTATAACAGAAAGGATTATGTTACTGCCAAAAACCACTTTGAAATTGCGTTGAATCTTCAGCCTTTCACTTATAACTACATGCTCATGAGTGCATGGACCAATTACTTTTTGGGTAATATGAATAATGCCTCTGTTTTATTCAAAAAAGTATTATTAATCAGTCCTAAAGATGCTTCTGCTTTAGAAGGTTTATCATTAATTAAATAATAAACTCATGAAACTTAAATTAACAATACTATTTACGTTTATTATTCTACTTTCTTCTCAAGCTCAGGAGAAAATCACAGCCCTTGCTGCTCAAAATGAAACTTATGCCCTTTTTCAAGAGCAAAACTGGAAAAAACTAATTGAAGTTGGAAAACTAGCCATTGAAAGCAATCATGATTTTTATTATTTAAGATTAAGAGTTGGTATTGCTTATTTTCAACTCAACAAGTATTTATTAGCAGAAAAACATTTCAACGCTGCCATCGGGTTTTATTCTGGTTCCGAGCTGGCACAGGAATACTTGTATTACTGCTACTTATACACAGGAAAGACAGAATATGCCCATCTTCTTTATAAAGATTTTCCTGAATCGCTTAAAAAAAGAATAAACCAAAAGTCCATTGAATTCATTTTTGCTGAATATGGCATAAAAGCAGCTAGCGAAGATTTCAGACCTATTTTTGAAGATGCCAATATCGATGATGCTCATCATTTTCAAGTAGGCCTTAAACATGATTTATTTAATAAATTTTCATTGTTTCATGCAGTAACTCACTTTAATCAGGATTCCTATCAAGGGAGTGTAAAGCAACTTCAGTATTATATTTCTGGAAATATCCCTTTGGGAAATTCATGGTTAGTCACGCCATCTTTTCACTTATTAGACACAGATTTTGATGGTTCTACAAACTTCGACATCTTCTCATCACGAGAACAAACTTTGGTTAGCTCCATTAAATTGACCAAATACATAAATATATTCGAACTTTCAGGTGGCGTTACTTTCTCAAATCTAGATACAGCCGATAGCTCACCAGTTTATTTTGGAAATATCTTTATATCTCCTTTAGGAAATAACAAACTGGTTACTGGAACAACACAATACATTAACTTTAACAGTCATGAAAGCACGCACTACGGCTCAAACTATTTTGTGTTTTATAATCCTTTCAGACCAGTATCTTTAAAAATAAGCTATTTTAAAAACTATGACTTGTTTACAAATTTTATTGAAGATAATGGGTTCTTTATCAACAATTCGTTAGGCATTACGGATTACAGAATAACAACACAACTTAATGTGAAAGCACATAAAAACCTTTCCCTTTATGGTATTTATCAATACGAAAAAAAGGAAAGGTTTGAAGGCAATTTAAATTATAATATGTTTTTGTTTGGATTGAGTTATGTATTCTAACTAATCCTTGTGCATAAAGGATTGTTTGCCTAAAAGTTCCTCTTCGGTTTCCACATTATCTTCATCAGGCACACAACAATCGACGGGACAAACGGCCGCACACTGTGGTTCTTCATGAAAGCCCATGCACTCTGTACACTTATCGGTAACGATGTAATAAATCTCATCACTTACTGGTTCTTGAACTTCTTCTGCATTGACTTCATTTCCATTTGGCAAAACGACATTACCACTTAAGTCTGTACCATCGGAATATCTCCAATCGTCAGCTCCTTCATAAATTGCTGTGTTAGGACATTCTGGTTCGCACGCCCCACAATTTATACATTCATCAGTTATCTTTATAGCCATGTTTTTCTTTTATTGTAATTTTACAAAATTAAACAATATATGATTTAATATCAAATCTATGCTTACTTTTGAAAGGAGAAAAATAGCATTTGTTCAACTTGGTAAGCAAATTGAAACACTCCTTAATTCGCAAATCAATTCTGCACACACACATCAAGAAGAATTTAACCATACAATTCAAATTTCGAAAGCAGAAAATCAATGGTTCACTGAGGAAAACATGTTCTTTGCTTTGGAAAATTGGCGATCATCTTTAAGTCAAAACAGTCTTGAACATTGGTTGAACGCATACGATTTTTCAACTGAAACAGCACCAAAACATATTGGAATTATAATGGCTGGCAATATTCCATTGGTCGGTTTTCATGATTTCCTAGCCATATTGATAAGTGGCCATAAAGCTATAATTAAATTGTCATCAAGCGATAAAAGGTTATTGCCCTTTTTATCAAAACTTTTAATTGAAATTGAACCCGAATTTCAGAAATACATTCAATTTGAAGACCATTCATTAAAGGATTTTGATGCAGTTATTGCGACTGGAAGCAACAACACTTCAAGGTATTTTGAATATTATTTTAGAGATAAACCCCACATCATAAGAAAAAACAGAAATGGAATAGCTATTATCGATGGTTCTGAAACACAAGAAGACTTTAAGAATCTTGGCAAAGACATATTCCGGTATTTCGGTTTAGGCTGTAGAAATGTTTCAAAACTGTTTGTGCCAAAAGGCTATGATTTTCATAAATTTTTTGAAGGCATTTCAGCTTTCGAAAGTTTTATTCACAACCATAAGTACGCCAACAATTACGATTATAACAAGGCTGTCTATCTTATGAGTGATATCGATTTTAAGGACAATGGGTTTTTAATTTTAAAAAAAGACACTTTAATTCCCACTCCAATAGCTGTTTTGAATTACGAAGAATATGAGAATGATGATACGTTAAAAACTTCATTAAAAGATAACATAGAAAATATTCAATGTACTGTTGGAAATCATCATCTTTGCGACTTCAAATTTGGTGAAGCACAAGAACCAAAATTAAACGATTATGCCGATGGTATTGACACCATTAATTTTTTAAAACAACTTAATACAACTCATAAAAAATGAAAAAACACAATTTTAGTGCAGGTCCATGTATTTTACCCCAAGAGGTTTTTGCAGAAGCTTCTCAAGCCGTTTTGGATTTTAATAATTCTGGTCTTTCAATTTTAGAAATTTCTCACCGCAGCAAAGATTTTGTTGCCGTTATGGAAGAAGCAAGAGCCTTAGCATTAGAACTTTTAGGTTTAGACAACAAGGGTTACACGGCTTTGTTCTTACAAGGCGGTGCAAGTCTTCAATTTTTGATGGCAGCTTACAACCTATTAGAGCATAAAGGCGCCTATTTGGACACTGGAACTTGGTCTTCTAAAGCCATCAAAGAAGCAAAAAAATTAGGCCATGTAGATGTTGTAGCAAGTTCTAAAGACAAAAACTACAATTATATCCCAAAGAATTTCAGCATTCCTACCGATGCAGATTTCTTTCATTGCACAAGTAATAATACCATTTTTGGAACAAGCATAAAAGAGTTTGCTCAAACAGATATCCCTGTGGTTTGCGACATGAGTAGTGATATTTTTTCTAGACAACTTGACTTTTCTGCGTTCGACTTGATCTATGCAGGCGCGCAAAAAAATATGGGACCAGCTGGTGCTACCTTGGTAATTGTTAAAGACGATATTTTAGGAAAAGTTTCCAGAGATATTCCTTCAATGCTGGATTACAAAATTCATATGAGCAAAGACAGCATGTTTAACACACCTCCTGTTTTTGCTGTTTACACGTCCATGCTGAATTTAAGATGGTTAAAAGCCAAAGGTGGAATTTCGGCTATTGAAAAAGAAAACGAAGACAAGGCCAGCCTGATCTATTCTGAAATAGACATCAATCCATTATTTGAAGGTTTTGCTGCAAAAGAAGACCGTTCTTTTATGAACGCTACTTTTAATTTAACAGATCAATCCTTAAAAGAAAAATTTGACAACATGTTGAAAGAAGGCGGTATAAACGGCCTAAATGGACATAGAAGTGTTGGCGGCTACAGAGCTTCAATGTACAACGCATTGCCAAAACAATCGGTAAGTGTAGTGGTAGAAATCATGGACGAACTAGAAAGAAAAGCCTAACTAAATTAATAATTTAAACGTATAGAATGAAAGTATTAGCTAACGATGGTATATCTCCTGCTGGTGTAGAAGCCCTAGAAAAAGCTGGACACGAAGTAATTTTGACTAAAGTTGCTCAAGAACAATTGGAAAATTACATCAACACAAAACAAGTGGATGTTCTACTTGTTCGAAGTGCTACCAAAGTAAGAAAAGATTTGATAGACGCCACAGATCTAAAGATCATTGGCCGTGGTGGTGTTGGCATGGACAATATCGATGTCGACTATGCAAAATCCAAAGGCATACACGTGATAAACACTCCAGCTGCATCTTCGGACAGCGTCGCTGAACTTGTTATAGGTCACGTTCTAGCAGGTTTTAGATTTCTGCACCAATCCAATCGTGATATGCCGCTAAATGGTGATACCAACTTTAAAGAGCTTAAAAAAGCTTACGCTGCTGGTATCGAATTGAAAGGCAAAACAATGGGAATTGTTGGTATTGGACGTATTGGTCAAGCCGTAGCAAAAAGAGCAATCGGTTTGGGAATGAATGTCATCGTACATGACAAATTTGCCGAAAACGTAAGCGTTAATCTTGATTTTTTCGACGGACAGCAATTAGAATTTAAATTGAAAAGTGTCAGTTTTGATGAACTTCTCGAAAATGCTGATGTCATTACATTCCATGTGCCTTCTCAAGACAACTATATCTTAGGAGCTACTGAAATTGAAAAGATGAAAGAAGGTGCTGCTGTTGTAAACACAGCTCGCGGTGGCGTTTTGGATGAAAAAGCTGTTTTAAGCGCTTTAGAAAAAAAGAAGCTAAGATTTGCGGCACTTGATGTTTTTGAAAAAGAGCCAACACCAGAAATAAAATTGTTAATGCAAAGAGAACTATCTTTAAGTCCGCATATTGGTGGTGCTACATTAGAAGCTCAAAGCAGAATTGGAACAGAATTGGCACAACAAATAATTGCATTATCTAATTAAAAGTGTTTCAAATACATTACTTTCTGATTATTGCCTTGATGAGTCTTCAAATAACTAAGGCTCAAGAACAAGCAGGTTTTGCTTCGGTAAGACCGCTTGCCCACGAAGGCTTAAAAACAGAAAGTAATGTCTTTTTTTCTCACGATAGTTTATTCGCATCTCATCGCACAATTCCATTTGGCAAAATCGTTAGAGTCACTAACCTTAATAATCTACAAACAGTTGAACTAAAGATAATTGACAGAGGTCCATTCATCAAAAATCATATTATTGATTTATCTCAAAAAGCAGCCTTTTATCTTGGAATTAAACAAGATGATATTACTAAAGTAAAAATTAAAATTCTGAATAACCAGACCGAAATTAAAAGAGTAGACTTTGCATTGAATGACAACACATCTCAAGACAACTCTATTTCCGATGATAAAACGCAACAAGAAACTGAAAACAAAGTAATTCCCAAAACAATTGAAGAGGTTATTCCAGTAGAGGTTAAAAAAGATTCTATTGTAGAAGTTCGGTTAAATAAAAACATTTCTGAAACAAAAATTGAGAAAAAAGATACCCAAGCTACTTCAAAGTTGTCAGTGGAAAACCTAACGGAATTAAAAAATCATCAAGGAGATTTCACTATAGAAGTTGGTAGTTTTTTCAATAAAGAAAAAGCAACAGACTATGCCAATAGTTTACGTCAAAAAAAGGTTTATAATGTAAATGTAGTTCCGATTAAAGACGATAATTCTACAATTTACAAAGTTTATGTTGGCAAATTCACAGCACTTGAATATGCGCAAGCCTTTAAAAAACAACTGCTTTCAAAAGTCAAACAAGCCACAATAGTGCCTGTTAATCGGTAGTTTAGAAAGCTTTAATTAATGCATCCATCATCTGGATTAGTATTTTAACGATTAAGAAAACTCTATAATTTTAACCTTTTTGCAAAACACCAATATCTTGATTTTTTATGGCGAAGTAAACTAAATGCAAACCTAGCGGCCATAAAATACCAAAGCTCATGCTTTGCTTGCTATTCCATAACTCGGCCTTAGCCAAGAATGAGGACACTTAAAATATTTCAAATCACAAATGGTATTAATTCTATTGAAGCGTGATTTAATCTTTCACAAAACCTTCCCATCGTTTCATATAGGCAATCATATTTTCGCCTAAACCTTCTTTTCTCAAATAGTCTTCTGAAACAGGTGTTTTTACAGGCTCAAAAGCTGGATTTTCCATGGCTAATTGTGCAAAATTATGATGTAAAATAGCAGAGCGGCCAATGGTCACAAAATCTACATCAGCATCTAATACGTTTTTAACATCAGCAGCAGAATTAATCTTTCCGGCTACTGTAAGTTTTACGTCATTTCGCTCTAAATCCGTAAAATGTTGAAGCAAAGATTTTGATTGATGACTTTTCTCTACCGGAGCTTTAAAGACATCCCATAAAGATATGTCTAGAAAATCAATCTGTGCGTCGTCAATTAATCTTTGAGCTATTTGCTTCACTTCAGTAAGTTTCATGCCAAATCGCTCTGGAGACAAACGCACACCTAAAAGAAATTCTTTACCACATTCTTTTCGAATAGCATTTACAATTTCAAAGAGAAGTCTTGCTCTGTTCTCAAGACTTCCACCATATTGATCACCTCTTTTATTAATATCGCTGCTTAAAAACTGAGTAAGGATATAACCGTGAGCGCCATGCACCTCAACACCATCATAGCCTGATTTTTGAGCTCGAATAGCTGCTGAAACAAAATCGTCTCTCAGCTGATGAACTTCTTCGAGTGTTAAACCTCTAGCATTGTGTTTTGGACTTTCCGAAGGACAAACAGGCTTTTGACCGATAACATCTTCTGGAGATCGCATGCCTGCATGATGCAATTGCAATACTGCAAGACTTCCATGCGTTTTAATTTCTTCACTCAATCGCTGATGTCCTTTGATGTGCACGTCAGAAAATATCCCTAATTGACCAGGAAACCCTTTCCCTATTTCTTGTACATGTGAGGCACAGGTCATGGTCATTCCGAAACCTCCTTTTGCTCTCATGGTCAACCAGTTGTATTCGTCATCCGAGAGTGTTCCATCATCGTGGCTTTGGGTATTGGTCATAGGTGCCAACATAAATCTATTTTTTGATGATTTTCCACAAGAAAACTTCAAAATTTTAGAAGAATTATTATTCATAATGAATTGTTAATTTGACTATTTTTACAAAAAGCTAAAAGCTATGATTCAAAAAATAGTAAATATCGCATTTATTTTGTTTTTCATCCTACGATTTAATGCTCAAAATTTTGAGTCTTATTTCGGAACAAACGAAACACATGTCATTCAAATCAATAACGATTACACATTAGGCATGTACCCCTATTCGATAGACTCTTTAGCCATAAACAATACGATTATTACACCGGACAATTTGGTCTTAAAAGAAGTTGAACATTTTAGGTATTATGACCCTAATAATGCCATGGACACCTATTACTTAAGAGAGGATAAAACATCGGGCAAATTATGGGTAAGATCAAGTATAGATGGCTCTGAATACTTGATTGCCGACATGACTTTAGACGTCGGCGACTCTACGACTATTTTCAATCCATATTCAACGGTTACGGTATCCGATGTGACTTACATAAACGGCAAAAAACATATCTATTTTAATAGTCCTTATTATCCAGGTGGGTTTCCAGGGGTAGCTTATTCAAGTGACAATTTGTTTTTTAAGGAAGGTGTCATTCCTTTTATGGTTTGGGAATCCATTATTTTTCAAACCAGTGGTAATTTTTTAGGATTATATGGTGAATCTGCTCCTGTTTGTGTTACCAAAGATGGCACTGAGACATTTTCTATAGACAATTATTGGTCGATTAGCACAGTCCCATATCAATACGACGAATGGGTGTTTTGTCATATGGTCGACCTTTATTACAATCCCATCAGCACAACGACTTTCAAGAAACATCAATTTTCAATTTATCCTAATCCAGCCGAAACGAATTTGAAATTAATCCATAAAAATCAAAACATTAGCAAACTTGAGGTTTTTGATATTTGGGGAAAACTTATGCTTACGACTGATTATAATTTCGACACAATTGACGTTTCAGGTTTGCAAAACGGACTGTACTTTTTGAGCATTACCTCTGATTTTGGAAGTCAAACATTGAAATTTTATAAAAAATAATAAAATTGTAAATAATTCATTTTCAGTTGAATGAAAATTTAAACAACAACCTAAACTACTACCACATTTCTTTAAACGACTCTTTTGTAACATCGGTTTTTGGCTTGAGCCATAAAGAATCTCTGGCGACCAATTTATTTTTAAAATAAGGAATAAATGAAAGGCGCTATCGCACTCGAGCCACCAGAAACAATAAGAACACCCAAAAACAACTAGACCAAAACGATGGGAACTACCCAAAATTTTTTACGTTCCTTAAGAAAAAATCATGTATCCTTTAAAAGTATTTTAATCCATTGGGAGCAAAGGCATAACATGTTTCTAGTAATCGTTCAAATTTAAGTAAAGGCCTATCGTAAAACACAACTGCATCTATTTCGTCTAGGCTTAATCCAGATGCTTCCAGACAGTATTTTACAGCATGTACAGGAAATTGAGAAGTATGTTTTTCTCTTGTAAATCTTTCTTCTTTTGCCGCCGCAATAACCTCTTCGCCAATTATTATTACTGCTGCAGCGTCGTGATAAAATACAGAAATTCCAAGAATTTGTTTCGCCATAGCCTTTAATACTTAATCATTGGAACTTGCTTTAGTTACAAAAAAAATAGAATACGAAATTAATCATATTCTATTTAATATTTTAAAACAAATGTTTTAGTTCTAAACTCTTAGTTTAATACTTCATGAACTTTGTCCGCAGCTTCTTGGAAAAGCACAGCGCTTTCAACATTAAGTCCAGAGTTGTCTATTAATTCTTTAGCGATATCTGCATTAGTGCCTTGAAGTCTAACAATGATTGGCACTTTAATCATGTCGCCCATATTTTTATAAGCTTCCACAACACCTGCGGCTACTCTATCGCATCTTACTATTCCACCAAAAATATTAATTAAGATCGCTTCCACCTTTTCATCCTGAAGAATTAGTCTGAACGCTTCTTCAACACGTTTTGCATCCGCTGTTCCGCCAACATCAAGGAAGTTCGCTGGCTCACCACCGGCTTGTTTGATCAAGTCCATTGTTGCCATAGCCAAACCTGCACCATTTACCATACAACCTACATTTCCATCCAAGTTGACATAGCTTAAACCTGCTTCTTTTGCTTCAACTTCAGTTGGATCTTCTTCTCTTACGTCTCGTAATGCCGCGTAGTCTTTATGTCTGAATAAAGCTGAATCGTCCAAAGTCACTTTAGCATCTACAGCCAAAATATTATCATCGCTAGTCTTCAACACTGGGTTGATTTCAAACAATGAAGAATCCGATTTCAAGTATGCGGTGTAAAGTGCAGTAACAAATTTGGACATTTCTTTAAACGCCTTGCCTGATAAACCTAAGTTGAATGCAATTTTCCTTGCTTGAAAAGGCAAAATTCCAGTTGCTGGATCTATACTTTCAGTAAAAATTCTATCTGGAGTTTTTTCGGCAACTGCTTCGATGTCCATGCCACCTTCAGGCGAATACATGATCATGTTTGTCCCATTTGCACGATCGAGAAGAACAGACATGTAATATTCTTCTGGTTCGCTATCGCCCGGATAATACACATCTTCGGCAACCAATACTTGATGAACTTTTTTTCCTTCTGCACTCGTTTGAGGCGTAACAAGGTTCATCCCAATGATTTGGTCAGCAATTTCGCTAACTTCTTTTAGGTTTTTAGCGAGTTTTACACCACCGCCTTTACCTCTACCGCCGGCGTGAACTTGAGCCTTGATGACATGCCATCCCGTTCCGGTTTCTTCAGTTAATTTTTTTGCAGCTTCTACTGCTTCTTCTGGTGTAGTGGCTACAATACCGCGCTGGATGCCAACGCCAAAACTACTTAAAATCTCTTTGCCTTGATATTCGTGTAGATTCATGGGTTTATTTTGTTGTTTTTTGAATTTTGCACAAAAATAAGTAATTCTAATGGTGATGCAATTTTTTTAGAATGAATTATCAAATCTAAGTTGAGATTTATGATTTGGATGGTAGTGATTGATGCTGTTGATACTTTTAATTCTATTGTTACTGTAGATGCTTTTGATGCTGTCGTTTTTGTTGAAACTTTAGCCTTTTACTAACTAAAAATAGAGTTATCCTAAAGTTGACACAAAGAGACATTAGTACATTTTTACTTAATTAAAACCAAATACGCAATACCTTTTCACATAACTAAAAGTCAACATGTCAAAACACTAACTAAACTCTAAAGACTAAACTCTACTCACTAAACACTAACCACTATCCACTACCGACTAAAACACTAACCACTAAATACTGAATACTAACCACTCCCGACTAACTACTACCGACTAATCATTAACTAAGGTTTTAGCTAAATTTTAGGCTTATTACATCTTTCGTTAACCTAAATTTGTAGATTCCTTTTTTTAACTGAAAACAATGAAAATAATCTGTATCGGTCGAAATTATACGGCTCATATTGAAGAACTTCAAAATGAAAAACCAGAACACCCTGTCGTGTTTATCAAACCGGATTCTGCTGTATTGCTTAAAGGTCATCCTTTTGTTATTCCTGAATTTTCAAAAGATGTGCATTACGAAGTTGAAGTCCTTGTAAAAATCAACAGACTTGGTAAGTATATTCAGCAAAAATTTGCTCATAAATATTACAGCCAAATCGGTTTAGGCATCGATTTCACCGCAAGGGATGTGCAATCGCAGCTCAAAGCGAAAGGATTGCCATGGGAAAAAGCAAAAGCTTTTGATGGCGCTGCGGTGATTGGGCAAAAATGGATCGACAAAGACCAATTGGATTTACAAAATTTAAATTTTTCATTATCAAAAAACGATGAACTTGTTCAGCAAGGAAATACGAGTTTGATGCTTTGGAAAATTGACGAAATCATCGCATATGTTTCTCAGTTTTTTACTTTAAAAATTGGCGATGTTATTTTTACCGGAACGCCAAAAGGTGTTGGTAAAGTGACAGAAAATGACAGCCTAATTGGAAAAATTGAAGACGATGAAATTTTTAAAATAAATGTCCGATAGATGAATGCTGAAATTATTACCATTGGCGATGAAATCCTTATCGGCCAAATAACAGATACCAACTCTGCGTTTTTAGGCAAACAACTGAATAAAATCGGGATTGATGTTGTGCAAATCACCTCTATTAAAGATGAAGAAAACATCATCATCAAAGCTCTGGAAGATGCAGAAACCAGAGCAGACATCATCATTACTACAGGAGGTTTGGGGCCAACCAAAGATGATTTGACCAAACATACCCTTTGCAAATATTTTAATGACGAGTTGGTGATGGACCAAAAAACACTTGAGCACATCGAGATGATTTTTAAAAAATACATTAACCATCCTATTTTGGAAGCCAACCGATCTCAAGCCAACTTACCTTCAAAATGCATCGCGCTTCAAAACAAATACGGAACAGCGCCAGGCATGTGGTTTGAAAAAGATGAAAAGGTATTTGTTTCCCTTCCGGGCGTGCCTTTTGAAATGAAAGCCTTGGTAAATAACGAAATGATTCCCAGGTTAAAAGATCGCTTCAATAGACCTTTTATTGTACATAAAACGGTCTTGACTTATGGCCTTGGAGAAAGTGCCATCGCTGATAAAATTGAAGAATGGGAGAACAACTTACCGGATTTTATCAAATTGGCCTATTTACCAAGTTTAGGACGTGTTCGACTACGATTGACTGCAAGAGGAAATGACGAAGATTTACTTATAAAAGGCGTAAACGAAAGCGTAAAATCGTTGCACGATTACATCGGTGACATTATAAAAGGCTACGAAGACGAAAACTCTATCGAAGAACAAATTGGATCTATTCTCACCGAAAAAGGATTGAGTCTAGCGACAGCTGAAAGCTTTACTGGTGGAAAATTAGCTTCTATTTTTACCTCTGTGCCTGGAGCCTCGGCATATTTTAAAGGCAGTATAGTCAGTTATGCGACATCGGCAAAACAAGAGGTTTTAGGCGTTCCTGAGGATTTAATCACTCAACATTCTGTTGTGAGTGAAGAAGTTGCCAAAGAAATGGTCACAAGAGTTAAGAATATGTTTTCTACAGATATAGCCATTTCCACCACCGGGAATGCCGGACCGACAAAAGGTGACAGCGACGCCGAGATTGGAACAGTATTTATTGGTATAGCTTTTAAAACTAAAGTTATGGTAGAAAAGTTTAATTTTGGCAACCACAGAGAACGCGTAACGCAAAAAGCAGTCAATAAATCTTTGGAAATGATTTTTGATCTCTTAAGCAAAAACTAAAATGGGCAATTCGGTAAATATACAGAACAAAAAAGCTAAATTTCAATACGAAATTATCGACAGGTATACTGCTGGCATCAAACTCGTTGGAACCGAAATAAAATCCATCAGACAAGGAAAAGCTTCAATAGCTGAAAGTTTCTGTGAATTTAATGAGCAGAATGAATTATTTGTTGTCAACATGACCATCGAAGAGTATTCGCACGCGTCACATTTTAACCATCGCCCAAAAAGCGAGCGTAAACTTTTATTACAAAAAAGAGAATTACGTAAACTTGAAAAAGAGGTGAAAAACTCTGGTTTGACCATCATTCCATTAAGGGTATTTATCAATGAAAATGGCTATGCCAAAATGGTCATTGCCTTATGTCGAGGGAAAAAATTATTCGACAAACGTGAGGACATCAAAGACCGAGATAATAAACGCCGATTGGATCGGGTAAAGAAGGCGTTTAATAATTGATTTGTGAGACCCTATTTTATTCTTTTACTTTCATTGATTGTTATTGGTTGTTCAACTGTAAATATAAAATATAATAGAGATAAAATATTAAAGAAATACTCAATAGATTATTCTATTTATCTTGATAAAAGACCTGTTGATTTAGAAAGATATTATTTGGATAAAGATAATATCGATAATATTAAAGTGAATAGAAAAAATTTAGAAATAAATATTACTCAATTTAAACCACCAGTTTTCTTGGAATTCAAATCTAAAAACTTAGATAGTCTATCTAGAAATATTAAAGGCTCGAGTGAGGATGATATTGCACTTATCATAATAAATGGTGTACCATTAAGTGACAGTTTAAAATATAGAACTAGAGTTGATACTAATGCAATCCAAATATTAGAAATCATTCCTTATGAAAATATTAAAAACTCAATCCATCATACAAATTTTGAAGGTGACATTTTAGTCATCAATTCTAAATAAGTCCAAAAAGGAGATTACTTCTACAACAAAAATTGTTTTTCTTAACCATTAAGGAGTTAAGGGTCATTAAGGAAAAATCTCAATTTTCTTAATGCCTTAATGTTTAATACCTTTGCGAACAGTTGCATAAAAACTTGCGCCCCTTGCGGTTAAATCAATAATTTTGAAAGACATCATCAATCAACTTCCTGCGAAGGCAAAAGCTGAAAAAAAGCAAAACCAAGCGTTTTTCAAAAAACTCAAAAGAAAGCCGCCAAAGCAATTGGATTACATCATGCAAGAATTACATGACGAGACATTTAGCAAAATAGATTGTTTAGAATGTGCCAACTGTTGTAAAACGACGAGTCCGCTGTTTACAGACAGAGATATAAATCGTATTGCAAAACATTTGCGCCTGAAACCTCAGCAATTTATAGACCAATATTTAAAAGTTGATGAAGATGGCGATATGGTTTTACAATCAAGCCCCTGTACATTTTTATTGCCAGACAACACCTGTATGATTTACGATGTTCGACCAAAAGCTTGCGCAGAATATCCGCATACCAACCGAAAAAAGTTTCATCAAATCAGTAATATCACCTTAAACAACCTAAGCATTTGTCCAGCTGCGGATGTCATTGTGGAGAAGTTAAAGGAAAAATTGAAAAGCCACTGAATCCTTTTGGCAACTTGGCTTGGTAAAGCGTTAACTGTGGAATTTAGTAGATTTTAACTACTATTATTCTTTTTAAACAAGAAGTATTTCTTTCAGTGGCAATCAAAGGATTGATGTCTTTCGTTTTTAATCACTAAGTTAGAATACAAATCCTAAACATTTAGTTTCAACTACTAAATCTCGCCATTTAAGACACATCGTGTTGTAGGCATTTTTCTATTCGACATAGAACGCTGCTTTAGTTTCTCCTTTAATTTGGGATTCGATTAAAAATTTTTCTATAGTCTTTAAATCATTATAAAATGAATCAGCGTTTTTATTTCTTAATTCAAAATCAAAATATTCTCCCCACCAGTTGAACCTGTGATTCATATTTTTTGAAGTCAATTTCTTCATTTTGAGAGCACTTATAAGAATTTCAATAAGACTTAAAAATTCCGATAAATCATTCCACTTTTTATCTTCTTCTAATTGTTTTTGTATTAGTCTTTCACTTTGGTCTGGCGGAAAATCTGATTCGTCCCAAAGTCCTGAGTAATTTCTTAAAGTGAAAGGCGTTAAATCAATTTCTAGCAACTTTTCTATTTGATGAAGCTCACAATCAGAACCTTCTAATTCAGGCCCATGTGAGAAACTTTGAAATGTTTTACTCAAACTTGGACCTAAAATTTTCATAGTCCGAATATTTGTCCATGTCCCCATCTCATTATAATAAGCTAATAAATAATCATTTATACCACGTAGATTTAGTCGTCAATCATCTTCACGATTAGTAAAAAACCATAACCTGTCAACCACATTCATGAGAGTTTAACATTTAAACGTATCCCCTTTAAACTTATAAACTCACAACCTCCTAAACCTACTTATCAATCATTGCTTTCAACTGTTTACCATAAAAAGACTTTTGAATCTTTTTGTCCAAAGCTCTGTAAACCGTATCTAAGTAACTTTTGTTTATATACCTGGCTTGATCTAGAACAATATAAGGAGACACTTCAAGTTTTGGATTTGCTTTTGCAAAATTGATGGCATACAATACTCTTCGCTTATTCATTCTGTCATAAGCTTCATTTATGCTGTCCAACTTTTGTTGATCATCATTTTTTCGAGCTTCTAATTCTTCCTTAATCAGGTCTAATTTAAAGTCGCCAAAACGTTTAATGTTACTCGCATAGGTTGTAAAGACTTTATGATTCTCGTAGTCAGCATCGATGGTGGCATAAACAAATTTGTCCAAACTGCTATTGACCATAAGATTACCTTTGTCCGCAAAAAAAGGCACAAAATTCTGGCCTGGTTCTTCAAGCGTATCTTTTTGAAGTTCCAAATACATCATTTCAGGATGCTCTAATTCGACAGTAAATGTAAAATCATCATTGTTGTAAAATGTGATGGAATCTAAATTGACTATCACAGAATCACTGACCTTCTGTAAAAATAGTTTTCCTTTTTTTATGCCTTTTACTTGTCCTGTAATGATTAAATCTTCTCTCTTGCTACTACAACTAAAAATTATTAAGCAAGCTATAACAACACCAACTATTCTTTTCATTCTAAAATTTATTGAGATACTAATTGCATTAATATTGCGCAGGCCCAAGCCGCATAGGTTCCAACGGCATAACCAAAAACCGCTAATAAGACACCTACACTGGTCAAAGACGGGTGAAAAGCATTTGCCACTACAGGGGCAGAAGCTGCACCTCCAACATTGGCCTGACTTCCAACCGCTAGGAAGAAATAAGGTGCTTTTATCAATTTTGCAACACCAATAAGTAATAGGGCATGAATACTCATCCAGATTAAACCTAATAAAATAAGACCTGGACTTTCAAGCACACTGTTTAAGTCCATCTTCATTCCAATGGTAGCCACCAAAATATAAATAAACACTGAGCCATATTTACTAGCGCCAACACCTTCTAAGCGTTTAAGTTTTGAAAAAGATAAGATGATACCAAAGAACGTAGCAATACTCACTAACCAGAAAAACTCAGAGCTAAAGGATGCCAAGGCCGAAGATTTGTCTGCAAAAACTTCAAAATTTGATCTTAAGCCTGTAGAAATTCCTTTTGATAACCAATGTCCCAATCCAACTCCAGTAAAGGCGATGGCCATAAGCATCATAACATCTCTTAACGTCGATTTTCTAGACACACTCTTTTCATAATCTGACACCTTTTCTTTTAATTCTTCTATTGCAGTGTTATCAGCTTTTAACCAATTGTCTATTTTTTTGCGCTGTCCTATTCCTAACAAAATGATAGCCATCCATATGTTAGCCACAACGATATCTACCAAGACCATAGCTCCGTATTTTTCTTGATTGTATTCAAAAATCTCCAACATTGCCGCTTGATTTGCGCCACCACCTATCCAACTCCCTGCCAGTGTAGACAAACCTCTCCAAACTGCATCTGGACCAGACCCGTTTAAAGTTTCAGGAGAAATTACAGAAATTATCAAAATAGCTATTGGCCCACCAATGACAATTCCAAATGTCCCCGTTCCGAACATTAATAAAGCTTTCCAACCTAGATTTGCAACTGCTTTTAAATCTATGCTAAGAGTCAACAACACCAAAGATGCAGGCAACAAATACCTTGACGCAATGTAGTACAACTGCGACTTTTGCTTTTCGATTTCTCCATTTTCGGATACTACTTCCCAATTATCAGAAATGAGTCCTAAAGAATTTAAAATAGCTGGGATTAAATAACACAGCAATAAAGCAGGAACATATTTGTAAAAAGAGGACCAAAACTTAGTCTTAAGTCCTGAGGTATAAAAGATTAAACCTAAAACCAATAGTAATATCCCAAAAACGATTGCATCTTCTGTAAAATACGGGGCTGCTTTGATATTTTCCATTTTTTAATTTTGGCTAAAATATAGAAATATTTAAAAGAATTCAGCTATTGGAACAGCTTTTCTAAATGCATCGCAACACCTTCATTTTTATTACTCGCTGTGATGTGGTTTGCTACTGCTTTCACTTCAGAAATGGCATTTCCAACAGCTACTCCTAGCCCGACATTTTCAATCATTTCAATATCGTTGTAATTATCGCCATAAGCAATGACTTCATTTAAATCTATTGAAGGAAATGCCTGATCTATCAAGAGTTTCAAACCTTGAAATTTGTCTGTGCCAATTGGGGAAATTTCAATATAAGTTGGTTTTGACCTGTACAGATGAATGCTGTGACCAAGATGCGCGTCTAGAAGATGATAATATTCATCAACTTTTTGCTCCTCTCCCATACACATGATTTTATGTGGCAATTTTGATTCTTTCTTCCATTGTTCAAAAACCAATTCATTGTCTTTCAAAACTGCTCTGGATTGTGTATTACGTTCCTCGCGTTCCGTCCAAAAATCCATTTGTGGAGCATACCATTCGTCATTATGGTAAAGGCTAAGATGAAGTTTAAAATCTTCATTGAAATCCAAAATCGCTCGAAAAGCAGGAAAGTCGATTCCTATTGATGACATGTTTTTTTCATTGGATACGATTAAACCTCCATTATAGGCAACAAGAGGCATATCCAGAACATTCAATTCTTCTTGAAGGTAACGCATCGCCTTTGGCATTCGAGAAGAAATAAGTATAATTTTGATTGAAGATGAAATACTCTCGATAATTTGTTTTGTCCTTTGGGATATGGCTTTTTCGTGATTCAACAAAGTGCCATCTATATCCAGCGCAATAAGTTTATACATCTATTCTACCGACTTTATGAAGGCAGCAATTTCGGATTTTAATTCTTCGGAAAGAGGTAAGTTAGGATTTGTATAACTTTTTTGGTTTTCCAAGCTTAAGTCCTTTACGGTTTTTAGGACGTGATTCATATTTTCGATGATCACAAATTTTCCATTTTGAAGATGTTCGGCTAAACTTCTTGCTTCTTCTGCTGGTATCTGAATATCTGTCGTTCCACCGATTACAAGTGTTGGTTCTTCAATTTGTTCTGCAATTTTCGATGGATCATGCACCAACCAGGATTTCAAAAATGGCTGAACATCTTTGTACAAGACCGAATTCAACAAAGGATTAATTTTATTGACATAGCCCACCTTTTGAAGAGAATCTAAGGAAACTTTTAAATCCTGCACAAGAAATGGCGCTTGCTTTTCAACTTGACTAACAAGAATTTCAGAAAATGGTTTTGAGGAACCGCAAAGTAGCACTAATCCGTTGACGGCGGTTTTCAAACTTGCCAATTGTGCCACTAAAGCACCCTGACTATGACCTATCAATATAAACTTTTCAAAACCATATTCTTCGTTGTGGTATAGTTTGAAATAATTTACCACGTCTGCAGCATCTTTCACAAAATCATCAAATCTTAACTTTGTTTGATCTAAAGCATTTTCTCTTGATAATTTCAGAATGCGCTTATCGTATCTAAAACTTGCCACTCCTTGATTTGCTAAATGGTACGCCAATTTTTTTAGGCTATTATTTTTCCCAATGCCCTGATTACCATCTCTATTTGTAGGGCCAGAACCCGCAATGATGATGGCTAGTGTCTTCGACTTTGAAGGAGGTTCCAATAAAGTCCCATCAACAAACTGATTGATTTCGATATTAGTAGATTGTAAATCTTGTGCATAATTGAAACTAAAAAAGAAAACAAAAGAGATGAAAACAGAAACTTTCATAAAACATAAATTACATGAGTATATCCGAAAGTAGTAACGCAAAGAAATGTTTTAAATTATGGATTTTTACGAGAGTCGGATTATTCAGTTTGCAGTATTCAGATGTCATTCAGAGTAATCATAAAAAATTTGAATGGCGAACGAAAGCGTTAAATTAAGAACGATAGATTTATTAAACGGTGATAAAAATATATTTACAACACTTTTTCAAATTAGAGAATCTTCAAATTTTCAAATCCTAAAAACATGAAATTGTTACATTTAAAAATTTATACATTAACACAATGTTTTAACGCTTAGAAATCTTATTCCCCGTAATTTGACGTTGTCGAGAACATTTAAAACGACCGCTGGCATTTGAGCGCAATTTTTGGTGTTTTGTAGAACGTCCTTGAACACGTTTGCGCCACATTCTAAAACTTGACGGTTTCATTTGACGTTGCATAAGTTTGATGACTTCTTGCTCTTTCAACCCAAATTGGTATTCGATGGCATCGAAAGTTGTTCTATCTTCCCAAGCCATTTCAATAATACGGTCAAGTTCTCTTTCAGAAAATTTTTCTTCCATTTTATATATAATACAATGCCCACCAAATTAACACAAATTGCAAAGGCAGTCGCAAAATTAGAATTATTCTAGGTACACCATGCGCTTCCTTTTCGCCTTTTAACATGTTTATATGAACTATTAAAAACACGGCGAGCATAAGTACAATCGCGTAAATGGAGATGACCTTTGTGTCTTCAAAAAACAGGCCTATTCCCAGAACAATTTCGACAACACCACTTAGATACACTAAAAATGCTTGATGTTTGAAATAATCGGGCATGATTTTAATATAAGACTTCGGCGCAATAAAATGCATCACTCCAGCGAAAATGTACATTACTGCCATAAGGATAAAGTGCCAAGTCATCATATTTTTTTAAGTCTTGTTATGGATTTTAAACAATTTTAGGCTCTTGCATTCCAAAAACAATTTGTTTGACCTTTTCTTCTAAAAGTTCTAAATCTTGGTCGCTTAAAAACTCTTTTTCAATTCGAAGCGTTTTAGTATTGGACAGAATTCTAATTTCACCCACATAATACCGAATACCAGTAATGTCTTTCAAAAGGATTTTATTTGGCCACCAATAATGCTTTGCGATGCTAGATGTACTGAGAATTATATATCCAAATTTTTTCCTCCGATACCATTGAACAAAGAAAAACCCACCAAAGAACAAAAAGACAAAGTTGAAGAAATACACATTAGGAAATACAAATGAAAGTATTCCTAGAATCGTATAAACAATGCCTGAAAGAAGTGAATTTCGGACTATTGGCTCTTTAAATTTAAATGTAAACTCAGAATTTCTCATGATTGGTCTTTTTCATTCAATGCTTTATCCAAACCTTCGCGTTCAATTTTTCGGGCTGTAGACAATGCACTTGCCAGCAAACCCGCCGGAATGGTTATGATTCCAACACCTAATAATAATATGAACAAGGTAAATATTTTACCAGCACCAGTAATAGGGTAAACATCGCCATAACCAACAGTTGTAAGCGTTACAGCAGCCCACCAACCACTATCGACAATGGAGGAAAAATACTCAGGCTGAGCATCGTGTTCGAAATAATATATCCCTGCTGATGC
>JAUIFC010000055.1 GCA_030429455.1 Bacteroidia bacterium
AACAGAAGCTGATTGAATATTCAATACTGTCTCTACTGGATTAGGGTGGAATTTGAAATTATCTGCTGAGAAATCTACTGTCGAGATTGTTCCTGCAAATACATCAAAATCTAATGGATCTTCGTCATCTACACCGCCTTGGCATGAACCAAATATATCCGATTCTAATAACATATAGGCTGTTCCAGAATTGGCTATTACAGTTACACCAGCCATATCAGTACCATCTACATCAGAATCATAAAGTACTGGAGCTGTAGTATCAAAACCGTCAAAAATTCTACATCTATCTGTGGATCCTGTACCATCTTCAATTGTACCTGCATTGAAGGTTATTTCTACAGGTGTCGTACCATCTGATGAGGTAAATAACCATTCTTTAAACTCATTGTTATCATAACAATAAGTATTATTTACTGGAGGAGCATCTACAGTGACAATAATTGGTGAAAATGTTGTTGTAAAACTAGAAGGTCCTACCCAATTACTAACATCGCCTGCACCACAATCGGCTCTCACATAGAAATCATAGTCTGTTTCTGGTGTTAGTCCTGTTGCTGTAAATGGCAATGTAACATCTTCGAATGTTGGCACTCCTGTTGGCGCAGAACCTGCTGGCACAACTTCAACATCAAAGACAGTTTCTGAAGAACCTGCAGCCCAATCTAACTGTGCAGATACATCTGTAACAGAAATTGTAACCAATCCATTAGGATCGAAACATGTTGGTGCTTCATCTACTCTTACGTCATCTATAGACATATCTCCAGTAAACCCATTACCTCTCTCTCCTCTAAATCGTATAGTTACAATTTGACCTGCATAAACAGAAAGATCTACAAACTGCTGTATCCAATCGTCATCTTGATTTGGTTGTTGTTCGCCAACTAAAGAGAAAACGCTCAAATCGTAGCCATTACCAGCATCTACATCAACATGTAGAGTACCCATATCAGCTCCATGCATATGGTACCAGAAAGATAAAGCAGGCACACCAAGACCACTTAAATCTAATTCAGGACTCTCCAACAAGCCTTCATCGCCTTGAGCACCGGAAGAAGCTTCAGTAAATAAGAAGTTTGTTCCACTAAAGGCTTGATTTGGACCTGTTCCTGTAGAACCAGTTCCTCCATTGGACACTTCCCAATCAAAAGTTGAAGTCGTCACATCTATCCAACATTCTTGCTCAACTAAATCCCCAGCTGCAAAGGCTTCGAAATCATTAAAATAAGGCGCTAACAAGGGCGCACAAAGCGTTTGGAAACTCACACTATTAGACAATTCACTTAAACCATCAACTGCACCACAATTAGATTGTACGTACACGTCATATGCTGTAGCTGGATTAAGTCCATTAATTGTTGTACTTGTGATACCAGGGCCAACAGAACCTGTTAAGAAAGGTGCATCGACATCTGGGTCAGCTCCAGCTAAGAAGACTAACCAATTGTATCCTGTTGTAGCATTACCTACTGGACTCCAAGAAATATCTACAGAATTTGTTCCCTCATTAGAAAAAGTTAATCCTGTTGGAGACAAACATGTAGGCGCCTCATCAATTCTGAAATCATCGATAGAAATATCGCTTTCAAAACCAGCACCCCTTTCGGCTCTTAATCTTACCGTAACAACTTGACCTGCATAAGCCGATAAGTCAATGTACTGTTGTATCCAAGCATCCGCTTGATTTGGTTGTTGTTGTCCAGATAGAGAGAATACCGCTAGGTCAAATCCAGAACCTGCATTTACATCAACATTTATTGTTCCCATATTAATACCATGCATATGGTACCAGAATGATAAAGCTGGACTAGACAGTGTACTTAAATCTACTAAAGGTGAAATTAAAATAGCTTCATCCCCAGTTAAACCCGAAGAAGCCTCTGTAAATACAAAGTTAGTACCACTGAAAGCTTGATTAGGACCTGTTCCAAATGAACCTGTACCTGTATTCGACACATCCCAAGTATATGTTCCTGGTGATGCTTCTGTCCAACAATCTGCTATAGTTAATGATGTTGTTACAGGGAAGGTTTCAAAATCATTAAAATAAGGAGCAGTAAATATCACACATGGTGTTAAGAATGGAACAGGAGAAGATAAGTCACTCAATCCATCTGTACCACAATCTGTGGTAATGTATGCTTCATAATTGGTATTATCCGTTAAGCCAGTAGCAATAACAGAAGTATCTCCACTTGCTGCCGTTCCAGAAGATACTGGAGTGGCAGTTAAAGGATCATCACCGGCATTGAATATCGCCCAATTATATCCATTTGTTGCATTTGGTATAGCTGTCCAAGACAATTCTGCCGAATCAGGCAAAATATTTACAACGTCGAATGTTGTTGGTAAGGCACAAAGTTCTGCCGTTGTAAAGTTGACAGGACCAGCCAAATCACTTTGTCCGTCTGTAGCTCCACAATCGGATATGATATAAATGTCATAAGCTGTTTCAGGCGTTAAGCCGTCCGCAATACCTTGAGTTGTACCAGCAGCAAATGTACCCGTTGAAACAGGTGTTGCTGTAGTCGGATCATCTCCAGCATTGTAGACTTCCCAAATGTATCCATTGACTGCATTTCCAACAGCACCCCAAGATAATTCGATAGAATCAAAGAATACGTTTACAATCGTTAAGTTAACAGGCTTAAGACAAGGTGGAGCTTCATCAACTCTTACGTCATCAATCGCCATATCGCTCTCAAAACTACTACCTCTCTCTCCTCTAAAACGTAATTGAATCGTTTGTCCAGCATATGCTGAAAGATCTATAATTTGTTCAATCCAAGGATCGCCTTGAGCTAATTGTTGTGGGCCACTTAATGAAAAAACGTTAACATAACCCGCACCTGAACCATCATCTACATCTACATGAAGAGTACCCATATCGGCCCCAAACATATGATAATAGAAGAATAAAGCAGGAACACTTAACGAACTTACATCGATTAGTGGAGATACTAAAAATGCCTCATCACCTTGAGCTCCAGATGAAGCTTCTGTAAATAAGAAGTTAGATCCACTGAATGCCGCTGCAGGTCCCGTATCAAAAGATGGCGTTCCTCCGCCTGAAACATCCCAATTATAAAATCCTGGTGATGCTTCTGTCCAACAATCTTCTTCTACAAAGGCATTTGAAGGCGTAAGGCTTTCAAAATCATTAAAATATGGCGCCACAAAAATGTCGCACAAGGTTGTAAATGTTTGCCCAGAAGACAATAAACTCAATCCATCTGTAGCCCCACAGTCTGCTTGAATATATACTTGATAGGTTGAATTAGCAAGTAAGCCTGAAACTGTTGCAGAAGTAGCACCTGCAGGCTCGTTGGATGTTACAACTGGAGCGTCCACTAATGGGTCATCTCCATCGTTAAATACCAGAATAACATAACCATCAGTGGCACTTGGATTATCATCCCAAGTCACATCTACAGAGTCATTCGAAGTATTTGTAACTGTAAGGCCAGTAGGCGTAAAACAGCTTGGCGCTTCAACAAAAGAAACATCGTCAATCGCCATATCACTTGTAAAACTCGCCCCTCTTTCTCCTCTGAACTTCACAGTAACGGTAGAACCAGCGAATGCCGATAAGTCTACTATATTTTCTGTCCAAGGATCTGAATCGGCAGTTTGTTGAGGACCAGTAATTGTGAAAACATCTAACACATAACCATTACCGTCGTCCACATCAACATGGAGTATACCCATGTCTGCACCAAACATATGTGAGTAGAATCTCAACACTGGCGATGCTAATGGACTTAAGTCTACAGTCGCTGTTTCAATTTCTGCAAAATCACCTTGTGCTCCTGAAGAAGATTCAGTAAAAATATAGTTAGCACCAGAGTTTGCCTGGATAGGTCCTGTATTAAAAGATGGTGTACCACCTGTTGATACATCCCATGTGTAGAATCCAGTAGAAATTTCTTGGAAACAATCTTCTACACCTAATGATGTAGTCACAGGGAAACTTTCAAAATCTTGAGAATAAGGCGCTACAAAGACATCGCAATCTGTTGTAAATGGTAAAACATCACTTAAAGTACTCGTCCCTATGGCTACACCACAATTAGATTCCACATAAAAATCGTAAGATGTATTTGCTGTAAGACCAGTCACACTAGCCGTTAAAACACCTACACCAACATTACCACTAAACAATGGCGCGTCCACCGTTACATCTGCTCCTGGAGCAAAGACGTACCAATTGTAACCATCGGTAGCTGGCACAACATCATCCCAAGAAAAATCTGCTGTTGTACTTGCTGTATTTGTTACAACAACGTTTTCTGGAGCTGGACATGGCGGATTTGTATCTATAACACTAATTCCAAAAGTACCTTGTGGTGCACCACCCCAAGTATCCACTTGAATGTAATACGTATTCCCTGCAGTTAAACCTGTTAAATTCACAATAGAATTGAATCCAACTACCACACCTTCATCTTGACCACAACCTAGTTCAGCTGCGAAAGTTGTAAGATCTGCACAATCTGTTGGCGCATCGTAAACTGCCAATTCTGTATCTGTTAAAGTTCCACCAGCAATATCTGTAGACACCTCAACTTCTCCCGAAGCGGGAGCAATAAATGTAAACCATACAGAACCATCTATACCTCCATTGAAACAAGAAGCAACTGGCTCGTTAGGTTCTGCTGTAGCAGCAAAATTGGAGTATGTGTCGCCAGGAGGAATAATACCAACTGTTAGAGGAATTGCTCCACATGCGTTATCATTTGGAGGAATAGTTGTAAAGTTAACCGGCCCTACTGTTGAGGACACGCCACCAGTATCACAATCTGCTGTAACATAAAAATCATAAGAAGTTAATAACCCAAGACCTGTAAAACTAACTGTTGTTGTCCCAAACGGTGCATTACCACTTTGAGTTGCAGTGGTTGTTGCAGGATCTTCGCCTGCTAAATATAATTCCCAATCGTAACCATTTGTGGCGTTTGAAACTTCATCCCAAGAAACATCTGCTGAATCTGAACCTAAATTTGATACAGCGACATTTACTGGAGCAAAACAAGAAGGAGCTTCATCTACATTCACATCATCTATAGAGACGTCTCCAGCAAAAGAAGGACCTCTAACCACTCTAAATCGAACTGTTACAGTTTGACCAGCATACGCAGCTAAATCAACAAATTGCTGAATCCAAGCATCGCCTTGATTAGCTTGTTGCTGCCCCGTAAT
Source organism: Bacteroidia bacterium (assembly GCA_030429455.1). GTDB lineage: Bacteria > Bacteroidota > Bacteroidia > Flavobacteriales > Flavobacteriaceae > Psychroflexus. Next base: position 5,203 of record JAUIFC010000055.1, read on the forward strand.
GGTTAAAACATTTAAATCATAACCAGAACCTGTACCAGGATCTATATCAATATTTAAGGTATCAATATCTCCACCAAACATGTGGAAGTAAAACGATAAAGCTGGGTTTGTTAATGCTGACAAATCAATTAATGGAGAAACCAACAATGCCTCATCGCCCGCAACGCCGGAAGAGGCTTCTGTAAACAAGAAATTTGAACCACTAAAGGCAGAGTTCGGCCCTGTGCCAAATGAACCAGTTCCAGCTCCTGAAACATCCCAACCAAAAAAACCAGTTGAGTTTTCTGACCAACAGTCTTCTCCTGTGAATGTTGTGGTAACCGTGAAATTTTCAAAGTCATTAAAGTAAGGTGCCACGAACACAGTACAAGCCGTCGTAAATGGTATAGGACCATTTAAAACGCTTTGACCATCGGCACCACAATCTGAAATCATGTATAGGTCATAAGCAGTTTCTGCCGTTAATCCTGTCACTTGTCCAGATGAAGTACCTGTAGGAAATGTTCCATTGGCAACAGTTGGATCTGTACCTGGTGTATCTCCTTGAGCATAAACCTCCCATATGTAGCCATTTACAGCCGCAAAGGATTCTACCCATGTGACGTCTGCTGTTACATCTGCCACAGACGTTAGTGTAATATTCGTTGGATCTGGACATGTTGCAATTGTTGAGAATGGCACTGGACCATTAAAGTCGCTAATGCCATCTGCACCACAATCTGATGCCAAATAAAAATCATAATCAGTTAAATCAGTCAATCCTGTAACTGTACCCGTTGTACCAACAGGAAAAGATCCATTTGCTAAAGAAGCATCTACAGCAGGATCTGCATTTTGAGCATAAACTTCCCATACGTAACCATTTGATGCATCAGGCGCCACATCCCAACTAAACTCTGCCGACGTATCAAATGTTTGTACTAGCGATGGATTAAATGGGAAATCACAAAGGATATCCACTCCTCCAGAAATACTAATTCCAAAATCAGTAACAGAACCATAACTAAATGTAGCACAAGGATCTAAAGGATTTGCACCTCCTTCCCATTGCATTACTCTAAGTCTAGTAGAACCATTGATTGAACCCGCTGGAACAGTAAAAGTATAACTGGATAAAGCCCCTGCTCCATTGCCAGTGTCCACTCCGATGGATTCTCCTGGATCAAAAACAAAGTTGCGATTATAGTCTATCCATAATTCACCAGCCCAAGGAAATGAACCTCCACAGGACCCGAATTGAATATCAATATTATAGGTGTTTCCGACAACCAAATCAGCCACCTGAGCAGTTTGATCTTCTACACCAATTTCACCTAAACCACCTGCTTGACATCCGAGGTAAGCAATATTCGTGTTTTCGCCTATTAAATCGACACTTTGTACATTGGTGTCAAATGCTAGCGTTGGGCCACCACTCACACAATAATTTTGTGCATTGGATTGCCAACCAAGCAATAGCAACCCAAACAATAGTAGAATTTTCTTCATACGTTAAATTTTTAATATTTTGAGGTTAAAATTATACAAATGTTCTGATAACACAAACTTATTATAAGATTTAACTAAAAAAAGTGCGCCTTCAAAAATAGAAGGCGCACTTTTAACTGTGTAAAACAACTATTAATCTGGGGTTAAGAAAATTTTTCCATGACGTCTTCACTAACACCCATGTTTGAAAAACCACCATCATTGAACAGGTTTTGCAACGTAACTCTTCGGGTTAAGTCCGAAAACAATGTGACTGTATAGTCCGCACAATCTTGCGCTGTTGCGTTTCCAAGCGGGGACATTTTTTCTGCATATTCTATAAAACCATCAAAGCCTTTAACCCCTTTTCCTGCAGTTGTAGGTGTTGGCGATTGTGATATTGTGTTTACTCTTACTTTTTTGTTTTTTCCAAAGTGATAGCCAAAACTTCTGGCAATAGACTCTAAAAATGCTTTATTGTCTGCCATATCATTATAATCAGGAAATACACGTTGTGCAGCCATATAAGTTAAAGCGACAATACTACCCCACTCGTTCATGGCGTCCTCGTGATATAACACCTGCATTACCTTATGAAAAGACATGGCCGACACATCCAAGCCTTTGTGTGTCCAATCATATTTTTGTTCAGTATAATGCTTGCCCTTTCTTACATTTATTGACATACCAATGGAATGCAGGACAAAATCAAGTTTACCGCCTAAAATTTCTTGGGATTTTGAAACCAAGGTCTTTAAATCCTCTAAATTCGTCGCATCTGCTGGAATAATTTCAGAATTTGTTTTTTCTGCTAATTGCTTTATCGTTCCCATTCTCATGGCTATAGGAGCATTGGTAAGCACAAACTTCCCTCCTTCTTCATGAACTTTTTCAGCTGTTTTCCATGCGATAGAGTTTTCATCTAATGCACCAAATATAATTCCTCTTTTTCCTTTTAATAAATTGTGTGACATGATTGTAATATTGCTCGTTTAATTATTATTTGCTTGACCTTGTAATTGACAAAAATAGGTATTTTAATTCAGTAAATTTTTAGCATGAGCTATAGCCGAACTAGAATTTCTATCACCACCCAACATATATGCCAATTCCAAGATACGTTCGTTCTCACTAAGGTTAATTATTTGTGTTTCTGTTTGTGTTTTGCTGGTAACTTTTTGCACCTTAAGATGTTGAGTGCCTTTGGATGCAATCTGTGGCAAATGTGTGATCGAAATGACTTGCAAAGATTGGCTCATAGAATGCATGATTTCAGCCATTTTCAAAGCTATTTCTCCAGAAACACCTGTATCTATTTCATCAAAAATAATACAAGGTAAATTACTGTATCTTGCTAGAATACTTTTTATTATTAAAAGAATCCTAGAAATTTCTCCACCTGAAGCTACTTTTAACAATGGTCGTAAAGGCATTCCAACATTGGCTGAGAAGAGCCACTCTAAAGTATCCTTTCCAAGTGAATTGAAATCGGCGGTTTCCGACACCTTAATTTGAATGTTTGAATTATGCATTCCTAACAAAGCTAAGCCTTCTAACAACTGTTTTTCGACAATTCTTGCAGATTTTTTTCTGTTTTTAGTAAGCTTTTTTGAAAGTGAATTTAACTGATTGGAAAACTCATGAATGTCCTTATTCAACTGTTCTATGCTCGCGTCATAATCGGCATGCTCCAACAACTCTTTTTCCAAGTTCTCCTTAATCTCAATCAATTCTTCATCCGTATTGACTTGATGTTTAAGCAATAAATCGTTTAAAACTCGCATTTTATCTTCAACCTCAGCTAGTTTTTCGGGATTAACCTCAACTTTATCTAAGAACGCGTCAAGCTCTTGGATGATATCGCTAAGTTCGATGGAAACGCTATTTATTCTGTCCTTTAATTCTTTATAGGTATTCACATAACTCGAAAGCTCACCAATTCTATTATTTGCAACCGATAACTGGTCATATATTCCAACATCTTCTTGTTGAAGAATATTAGAACTTTCGGACAATAAGGACTTGATGTCTTCGGCATTTTTCAAGGATTGGTATTCTTCTTCTATTTCATCCTGACAGCCGTGGTACAAATTTGCAGCAATTAATTCGTCAAATAAAAATTGTGTATAGTCTTGCTTCTTTTTTGATTCTGCCCTTTTCTCTTGAAGCAATTTTAATTCAGATTTACAGTTGTGATAATATTTAAGCTTCTCTTTAAACGTTTTTAACAATTTCTGATTTTCAGCTGAAAGCTTGTCTAATATACTGTATTGAAACTCCAAATTAGAAAACACATACGAATCTTGCTGACTATGGATGTCTATCAAATGGTTTTTTAGCGTTTGTAAAACCTTCAGATTCACAGGTGTATCATTGACAAAAGTTCTTGATTTATTCGACAAAAGTTCTCTCCTTAAAATGGTCAAATGCTCATAATCAAGGTCTAATTGCTGGAAAATGTCTTGTAAGTCGTAGTGTTTTAAATCGAATTCTGCTTCGATGATGCACTTTTTTGATTGATCGCGTATGGCATCTTTATCTGCTCTGTTTCCCAAAAGCAATCCTAATGCCCCAAGAAGAATTGATTTTCCTGCTCCAGTCTCTCCCGTAATGGTTGTAAAAGAGTCTTGAAAGTCAAGCTTGATATCTTTTATAAGTGCGTAGTTGGAAATATGTAAAGACTTTAGCACTGGCAGTTATATTTTAGAAAACTAGGCAAAGATAGCAATATCTAAAATTGACAAACATCAAGTTGATAAAATTTGACATTCTTATTTCAGCTGAACTATTGTCAAAATTAATTCTGAATTTTACGCCATTTATTATTATGAACTGGCGCAATTCTATAGAGGTGTTCTTTGGTTTGTGCAATATTTAATTTTGGTCCACCACTTAGAATTTGCTGAATTTCTCCAGCTTTGGTATCAAAAAATACGCGCATAAGTACAGAATTGGGTCTTTCGTCATTGACTGCTTTTAGACCTTCAATAGCACTTAAAATGTTTTGTTTAGCCATATTGAGGTCCTTGTGCATGACATCTAGTCCATTGATATGATAGTCGTAAAAGACTTCTCTAAACCTTTCAAAATTCTGAGATAACAAATCATTATTAAGGTTGAATCTTGAAAAACCAATACCAGTTTGCTGCCAACCTGCACCAGCATTTGGTTGAGCGGCATTGACAATTTGTCGAGCTAATTGGTGAAAATTATCGCCTCCATTTTTGGCAAAAGAATCCGCGTCAAGTCCAAGAATGGTCAAAAGGTAAAAACTTACCACAGAGGTAAGATTTGATTGAAAATTATTTACGTCGTAAATTAAAGGTTGATTTTCTGTGTACGAAAAATTAAAATCTTGATCTCTTACATTTAATAGCGATGTTTTAGTCACGCCTCCAAAAACTGGTCGAGATGCCTGAACTTGTATATTACCCGTAAAATTATCTGAGTCAAAACTATTGATGGTGATAAAAAAACTGCATTCAATCTTTTGTAAATCTGTAAAAACTTCATCTGTAAACGCCGTCTGATTGATAAAATCTTCCAACGATTCTTCCAAAATTTTAAATACCCTTAGTCTAATTTGACCTGTCTGACGGGCATCGATGGTCACAGAGCCATTAAATTCCTGAGGAAAAAGCTGAAGACTAAAAAAGAATACAAAAGCGAAAAAAAAATGTTTCATGCTATCTAGCATTTATATGTTCAAATATAGACTGAAAAATATCAAAAGCAACCTTATCTTTAGATTTTGTATCAAAACGACTGAAGTCTGTTTTTGTTATGATGGATATCCTGTTTGTATCCTTTTTAAAACCCGCACCTTTATCTTGAAGCGAATTCAGCACAATCATGTCAAGATTTTTCTTCAGCAATTTTTGCTTTGCGTTTTCGACCTCGTTGTTTGTCTCTAGCGCAAAACCAACCAAGAATTGTTGCTTTTTTTGCTCACCTAAAGTTTTTAAAATGTCTGGATTTTTAACCAACTCCAATGTAAGGTGGTCTTCGGTTTTTTTAATTTTTTGATTAAATTGATGTTTTGGCCTGTAATCTGAAACAGCAGCAGCCGCAATGACAATATCTGCTTTCGAATAAACTTCTAAAGCGCCTTGATACATCTGTTCTGCACTTACGACTCTTTGCATAGTGAGGTGTTCATGAGACATGTCTAAAGCTGTAGGACCTGTAATCAAATGTACTTGAGCTCCAAAATCTAATGCGATTTGAGCTAAGGCAAATCCCATCTTGCCACTCGAGTGGTTTCCAATAAATCGTACAGGATCAATGGCCTCGTAAGTCGGCCCTGCGGTTATTAAAACAGTTTTACCCCATAATGGCAACTGACTGGACAGTTGATTTTTAATGTATTGGACAATATTCTCTGGTTCGGCCATTCTGCCTTTACCTGTCAAACCACTGGCTAACTCTCCGGATTCTGGTTCGATGATCAAATGCTTGGATTCTGACAAATGCCTTAAGTTCCGTTCGGTTGTGGAATGTTGATACATATCCAAATCCATTGCAGGTGCCACATATACAGGACATTTAGCAGACAAATATGTCGTGACTAGTAAATTATCAGATTTACCTTGCACCATTTTTGCCAAAGTATTGGCAGTAGCGGGAGCAATGACAAAGAGGTCCGCCCATTCTGCAAGTTCAACATGGTTATTCCAATTCTTTTCTTTATCTGTAAAACTTGATACAACTGGATTTTTAGATAATGTAGATAAGGTTAAAGGGGTGACAAATTCTTCGGCGTCTTTCGTCATAATGACCTTGACATCAGCACCTTCCTTAACAAAAAGCCTAACAAGAAAAGCAGCCTTATAAGCTGCTATTCCTCCTGTAACTCCTAATAGAATATGTTTACCCTTAAGGACAGACATTTACAGAGCTGTATCGTCTTCCTTAGTATGTCTGTAGTAAATTTTATCTTCCAACCATTCTTCCGTTGCGATGGCATGTGGTTTTGGCAATCTTTCGTAATATTTAGATACTTCTATTTGTTCTTTATTTTCAAAAACTTCTTCTAAGCTATCATTATGTGTTGCAAACTCTTCCAACTTTTCGACAAGCTCTTTTTTAAGATCCACTCCAACCTGATCAGAACGCTTAGCGATTATAGAAATCGCTTCATAAATATTATCTGTCTTTGCATCAATCCTGTTTTTGTCAATAGTTGTTGTGCTTACTTCTCCTTTTTGAAACTTTAGGTTTGTATTCATAGTATTGTTTTATTGTTGTATTGCTGTGTAGTTTTCAATGTCGCTTAGTCTTTCGTCAATATCCGATTTTTGAACTTTGATTTGTTCTGCAAATTCTCCTTCTGGATACCTTTCAATATAATCATCATAGTACGTCAAAGCAGTCTCTAAACGCTCTTCAATCAAATACTGAAAACTATTGATGGCTAATAAATAAGCCGATTCAAATTTGTAAAAATAGGCCTTTTCTTTGAAGGCAGAACCTGGGTAATTAATAAGGTAATTATCAAAATCGCTTATGGCCGCTTTATATTGAAACGTATAGTGGTACTGCTTTGCCACTTCGTAGTATTTTTGTTCAAGCTTGTATCTTAATTCTTGCAGATACTTATTTGCTTCATCAAAATATTGCCCTTCGGGATATTCGTTTATATAAGATTGTAATCTAAAAATCGCACCATCTGTATCCGATTGGTCCAAGCTGTAAATTGGAGATTCGTGGTATAAACATTCTGCACTTTTAAAAAAAGCTTCTTCTACCTTTTGACTCGTCGGGTAGGCTTTTCTAAAACGCTCAAATTTTGCCGAAGACAAAGAATAATATTTTGCATGATAAAGCGCATTGGCCATGTTAAACTGGACGATTTGAGCCTGGGGTTTACCTTGTAACTGCGCTTCAATTTGTTCATAAAGTTTAATCGCCTTATTTAACTTGGAATTCTTCTCATTTTCAATACCTTCGGCATACAGCGTATTAGCCATATCAAACTTTGGCTTTATTTCTGTTTCCTTGAGCACTTTCTGATACTCGCTACAAGATAGGGCAACAAAAAGTATTGGAAGTATGTAAAAAAGTCTTTTCATAAAAATAATTTGCAAAATTACTGATTTATTATGTAACTGTAAAACCAAAAAAATATTTGAACGGTTTTCAGAAATTCTGAATAAATTCAAGAAGTCTAGCTTGCAAATGCTCATCAGCCTTTACCAAAGGCAGCCTAACATGGTCACTAGACAAACCTAAGTGTTTAAACACACACTTAATACCGGCTGGGTTACCTTGCTCGAAAATCATGTCTATCGCAGGAGCAATTTTATGATGTATTTGAAAGGCTTCTTTACTTTCACCTTGTAATGCAAGATTTACCATAGTCGAAAAAGCCTTAGGAAATCCTTCTCCAATGACTGAAATCACGCCAGAGCCACCACCTAAAACCATTGGTAACGTCATCATGTCATCACCAGAGATGACCAAAAAGTCATTTGGCGTTTCGCGAATAAGGTCATATGCTTTCAACAAATCTCCTTCCGCTTCTTTAATGCCAATAATGTTTGAAAAATCTTCTGCCATTCGAACAACAGTATCAACAGACATATTACTAGCAGTTCTGCCTGGTACATTATACAAAATTATAGGTAATGGAGACACTTCTGCAATACATTTAAAATGCGCATATATTCCATTTTGCGTTGGCTTGTTATAATAAGGTGAAACAGAAAGAATGGCATCGAAATCGGTCAAATCGGTGGAATTGATTTCTTCTATTACAGCCGACGTATTGTTAGAGCCAATCCCTAAGACCAGTGGTAGTCTTTTATGATTCGCCTTGATGACCGTTGCTCTTACAATTTCCTTTTCTTCTTTTGTCAAAGTCGCCGTTTCTGCAGTCGTTCCTAAAACGACAAGATAATCGATACCATTGTCTATTTGATGATTCACAATCGTCGTTAGAGCCTCTACATCAACCTTATTATCCTGATTAAAGGGTGTTACAAGCGCAACACCTGTCCCTATAAATTTTGTTTTATCCATTTTTTAAAATGTTGTGGTATTTTTCTAATTCTTTATAAAAATCGTCCAAATTGTAGTTGTTCAACTTAATGCTTAATTGAAATTGAGAATTATCACTAAGATGTCCCAAAGATATCTTACATGCTTGAGTGGCTAGACTAATTGTATAATTTTTGATCAAGCTCTGCTGTTCAGAAATATCGATCACTAAATCCAATTTCGAAATTTCCTCATAAATGTAATTTTTTTTGAAGTTACCTTTCAAGTCAAAACTCTTTTTACTTATGTAATACTCTTTTTCCTTCGCAAAATGGTCGAACTCAAAACATCTTGTAAAGACTAAATTTGGATATAATTTTCGAATATTTTTTATAAAATACTCCACATCGATATCAAAATATTTACAAAACACACCTACATATTTTACTTGGTTAGGATAACCATTTATCTGTAAGGCCTTAAGATTTCTATCAAGTTTACTTTTTATGTAGAAAGTTTTAAGCATTTCAAAAAAAAATCTTGTCAAATGTAAGCTATGTTCATGTAAGTTTAACTGATTTAATTTAGTAAATTCGCAAACTGCCATTAAAAAAACCAAAAATCCTCAAACATACATGGAAAATAACACAAATAAATACGACATACACAATGCGTTAAAAGCTTTAGGTATCGAAGATTCAAACCACGGCACCTCTTCCGACGGTCTGTTTTTTGGATCTGGAGAACTTGTCTCTTCTTATTCCCCTGTCGATGGAAGTCTTATTGGAAAAGTGAGTCAAACATCTGCCGAAGATTACGAAAAAGTCATGACATCTGCCCAAGAAGGATTTAAAGCATGGAGGCAATGGACGGCGCCACAACGTGGCGAGGTGGTCAGACAATTTGGAGAAGAATTAAGGAAATTAAAAGAACCTCTTGGAAAATTAGTGTCCTATGAAATGGGAAAATCTTATCAGGAAGGTCTAGGAGAAGTTCAAGAAATGATAGACATCTGCGATTTTGCAGTAGGGCTTTCTAGACAACTGTACGGCCTTACTATGCATAGTGAAAGACCAGGACATCGCATGTATGAGCAATGGCATCCTCTTGGCATAGTCGGTATCATATCTGCCTTTAACTTTCCTGTTGCTGTTTGGGCATGGAACACAGCTTTAGCTTGGATTTGTGGGGATGTTTGTGTTTGGAAAGGTTCTGAAAAAACACCTTTGGCATCCGTTGCTTGCCAGAAAATTGCTGTGAAAGTATTTGAAAAAAACAATGTTCCAAGCGGTGTTTCTTGTTTGGTGACAGGCGACTATAAGGTCGGAGAACTCATGACAAATGACAAGCGCATGCCTTTGATTTCAGCTACAGGCTCTATTAGAATGGGTAAAATTGTCGCTCAAGCTGTGGCTAAACGTTTAGGAAAAAGCCTTCTGGAATTAGGTGGAAATAACGCCATCATTATCACTGAAAACGCAGATATCAAAAATACTGTTATTGGAGCTGTTTTCGGTGCAGTTGGGACTTGTGGACAAAGATGTACATCTACACGTAGGCTGATTATTCACGAGAATGTATATGATAAAGTTAAAAATGCTTTAGTCGAAGCTTACAAACAACTTAAGATTGGCAATCCTTTGGATGAAAGCAATCATGTCGGACCGTTGATCGATAAAGATGCGGTAGCAAACTACAACAAAGCTTTAGAAAAAGTAAAAGAAGAAGGTGGAAATATTATTGTTGAAGGCGGTGTTCTTTCAGGTGAAGGTTACGAAAGCGGTTGCTATGTTAAACCAGCAATTGCAGAAGCTGAAAATCATTTCACCATAGTTCAAGAAGAAACGTTTGCACCTATATTATATCTATTGAAGTATTCAGGCAGTGTAGAGAATGCCATCCACATGCAAAACAATGTTGTCCAAGGCTTATCCTCAGCCATCATGACGAATAACCTAAGAGAAGCCGAACTTTTCTTATCTGCTCAAGGCTCTGATTGTGGAATCGCCAATGTGAATATTGGAACATCCGGAGCCGAAATTGGAGGAGCTTTTGGTGGCGAAAAAGAAACTGGAGGCGGTAGAGAATCAGGATCCGATGCTTGGAAAATTTACATGAGAAGACAAACCAACACCATCAACTATACGACAGAGTTACCTCTAGCTCAAGGCATTAAATTTAATTTATAGAACTAAAATTTCAACAGTTAGTAGACAAGAATTCGATCAAAAGGCAAAATTTAAAACGTTAATGTAAAGTAATTGTTAACTTACTTTTTTTTGAATTACTCAAAAATAGCTTTAATTTGCATCAGAATTCTTTTGAATTATTAAATTATGGAGAAAATCTCAGCGTGTATCACAGCAACTGGTCATTATCTACCAGAAGATATTCTAAGCAATAAAGATCTGGAAAAAATGGTAGATACCAACGACGAATGGATCACCACAAGAACTGGGATAAAAGAACGACGCATCTTAAAAAAAGAAGGAGAAGGCTCATCTTATTTAGGAATAAAAGCTTGCGAAAATTTAATTGAAAAAAGTGGACTGGATCCAAAGGAAGTAGACATGGTCATTGTGGCTACAGCTACGCCAGACATGCCAGTAGCTTCTACAGCGGCATATGTCGCTAGCGAAATTGGAGCGACCAATGCGTTTTCTTTTGACCTACAATCTGCATGCTCAAGTTTTCTATACGGTATGTCCACAGCTGCCAGTTATATCGAATCTGGACGCTACAAAAAGATTTTGTTAGTAGGCGCAGATAAAATGTCGTCTATTATCGATTATACGGATAGGACAACCTGTATCATCTTTGGAGATGCTGCAGGTTGTGTTCTTTTTGAGCCTAACCATGAAGGTTTAGGACTTCAAGATGAATACTTAAGAACCGATGGTGTAGGGCGAAACTTTTTGAAAATAGATGCTGGAGGCTCCATTCTGCCTACCAGCAAAGAGACCGTAGAAAACAATCAACACTACGTATTTCAAGATGGCAAGAACGTCTTTAAATTCGCCGTTTCAAACATGGCAGATGTGTGCTCAAAAATCATGGAGCGCAATAACTTGTCTGGTGACGATGTGGATTGGCTAGTACCACATCAAGCCAATAAAAGAATAGTAGATGCCACCGCAAGACGCATGAACCTTTCGGAAGAAAAGGTACTTATGAACATCGAACGCTATGGCAATACGACTTCGGCAACTTTACCACTATTACTTACAGACTTCGAACACAAATTAAAAAAAGGAGATAATTTAGTATTTGCTGCCTTTGGAGGTGGTTTTTCATGGGGCTCCATTTATCTAAAATGGGCTTATAATTCTTAAAAACAAAAATAAAAATGAGTATGAATTTAAAAGATATTCAAAATTTAATACGTTTCGTGGCCAAATCTGGTGCAAGCGAAGTAAAACTAGAAACAGAAGATGTAAAAATCACAATCAAAACTAGTAGTGGAGAAACAAGCAGAGAAACCATCGTACAACAAGTACCAATGGGCGCAATGCCTACTCAAACTGTAATTGCTCCTGCCCCAGTTGAACAAGAACCTACAAGCCCTGCAAAAGCTGAAACGCCTGAGCCAAGCACAGACAACTATTTGGAAATAAAATCGCCAATCATTGGTACCTTTTACAGAAAGCCAGCACCAGACAAACCAGCGTTTGTCGAAGTTGGAGATAGTATCAAAGAAGGAGATGTCTTATGTACCATAGAAGCTATGAAACTTTTTAATGAAATTGAAAGTGAAGTTTCTGGAAAAATAGTCAAAGTATTAGTTGATGATGCTACACCTGTAGAATTTGATCAACCTTTATTTCTTGTTGAACCTTAAGAGTTAAGGGAACAAGTTTTATAAATTTAAAAAGTAAAGGTATGTTTAAAAAAATACTCATCGCCAATCGTGGCGAAATAGCCCTGAGAATTATCAGAACTTGTAAAGAGATGGGCATCCAAACGGTTGCTGTATATTCCACAGCAGATACAGAGAGTCTTCACGTAAGATTTGCTGACGAAGCCGTTTGCATTGGTCCACCACCAAGCAACGAATCCTATCTTAAAATCCCAAATATAATCGCTGCTGCAGAAATCACAAATGCAGACGCGATTCATCCCGGTTATGGTTTCCTTTCTGAAAATGCTAATTTTTCAAAAATATGTGAAGAAAACGGCATCAAATTTATCGGAGCCTCTGCCGAGATGATTGAAAAAATGGGAGATAAGTCCTCGGCGAAAGCGACGATGAAGGCAGCAGGTGTTCCTTGCGTACCAGGATCTGATGGCATTATTCAAGACTTTGAGCAATGTAAAGCTGTAGCGCAAGAAACGGGTTATCCGGTTATGCTCAAAGCCACAGCAGGCGGCGGCGGAAAAGGCATGCGTGCTGTTTGGAGCGAAGAAGATCTGCTCAAAGCCTGGGAATCCGCTAGACAAGAATCTAAAGCGGCATTTGGCAACGACGATATGTACATGGAAAAACTTATCGAAGAACCTAGACATATCGAAATCCAAATTGTTGGCGATCAAAGTGGCCGAGCCTGCCATCTGTCTGAAAGAGATTGTTCCATACAGCGAAGACATCAAAAGTTGACGGAAGAAACACCTTCTCCATTTATGACCAAAGCCCTAAGAGACAAAATGGGAATGGCAGCGGTTAAAGCCGCAGAATTCATTAATTACGAAGGCGCAGGAACGATTGAATTCTTAGTGGACAAGCATAAGAATTTCTACTTCATGGAGATGAATACACGTATTCAAGTGGAGCATCCAATTACAGACGAAGTTGTTGAGCACGACCTGATAAGAGAGCAAATAAAAGTTGCCGCAGGAATTCCTATTTCTGGAAAACATTATCATCCAAGGCTGCACTCTATCGAATGTAGAATTAATGCCGAAGACCCTTATCGAGGATTTAGACCTTCACCTGGAAAAATCACTAACTTACATGCCCCTGGAGGACATGGGGTTCGATTAGATACGCATGTTTACAGTGGTTATGTCATTCCTCCAAATTACGACTCTATGATTGCCAAGCTGATTACTACCGCAAGAACTAGAGAAGAAGCCATCAGTAAAATGAGAAGAGCGCTAAACGAATTTATAGTCGAAGGTATTCAAACCACAATCCCTTTCCACAGACAACTTATGGACCATCCTGATTACATTGCTGGAAATTACACCACGAAATTTATGGAAAATTTCGAAATGTCTGAAGAGTAATTGTAATTTACGAGATAATGCCATTATAATATGAAATTACAAATGGCATAAAATACAAATCGCTTGTTTGGAACAAGCGATTTTTTTTCTTTTTTGTTTCAATATATTATTACTTCTGTTTCAGATAACTTTTAAAGGTATTGACAAGTTCTTCATACACCATAGAATCTTCTAAGGAAGGAAAATTTACATTTGATACCGATCTTGGAGAAATAAAATAATAAGTGTTTTTATCAAACTCCCATTCACGCATAATGGTATTTGTACCTTCTTCTTCTTGCATTTCAAGAATTTCAATCATCTTTCTTTCTTTAATATCCCCTGCTTTACGCTGATCAATGTATGTTCCTTTACCAGAAGAGGAATTCAGTTTTATAACTACGGCACTAACCATGGGTAACCCCATGATACTTTCGCAGATAAAAAATATACTGCCATTACCTTCATTTTGATCACTCCCTTTACAGATAGAGGAGAATAAACCCCTTGAAAAATTAAGACGATGTTCATCAAACTGGCGTCCTAGTAATTTTTCTGTTAACTCTTTACTCATTTTATGCCCTACTTCGCTTGATGATACCTTTATATGTTCTTGCTTGACTTCCACAAAATTTTCTGATTCATCCAGTATGGTGGTTATATCATTAGAATTGTAGATGGAACTTATCTGTTTACCATCCTCATCTACTCGGCTCACAATCGCCTTTGTCATTGCTGCAAAAAAGATACTCATGTCCATGAACATGAGCTTTAAGTTATCATTGATCACCTCCGTTCCCTCGTTGGTTGTACTTACCATGATATTACCCGTTTCATTAAAAGCATAATACTTGGTAAGTGGAATATTTCTAGCTTCTGACATGGCTTTAGTCTTTTCTTTTACTTTTGTTTTAGGCCCAAAAAGCCAATTAAAAAATCCCATACCTACTGCAAATGAATTACTAAATTATTCCTCTGTTGCATCACCTTCATCAGTTGAAGCTTTATCATTGGCTGCAATACTTTTTTTCATCGACTGTACCAAATCATTAAATTCAGGATCGTTCATTGCTTTGTTGAGTTCACTGGCGTGTTTGATAAACTTTGGCGGCACAAACATATGGACTTCTTTTTCAATTAGTACCTCAAGCTTATCACTGTGTTGACTAAAACATGGACCTACTTCCAAAGATTTTTTGTTCTTTTCGGTTTCGATGTAAAAGACCAAAGGGGTAATGGAAACAGCACCCATTAGGTATTCACACACAAAAACGATGGTCCCAATTTTCTTGTTTGTAGCATCCTTGTTTCTAGAGAATTTAAATCCTTCTCTACCCAAAGTACCAATTAAAGACCGTAGCGATTGAGCGATTTTCCTTAAATCGCCAGAAAGGCCTAGAAGACCTTGAATAAGTTCGTTTGAAAAAGTTAGACCCCAATTTGAGCTTTCATATTTTACAGTGCTTTGCGTCATATTGACAAATAATCCAGACTCTTCAATCAGTTTGTTTAAGGCCTCATAATCATAAAGCGACTCAGCAGCTTCAGACATGGCCTTTGTCATGGCTGCAAAAAAAACGCTGACTTGGCCAAAAGCCTCTTTTGCTTCATCCGAAATATTTTCAGGTGTTTCTGGAGCACTTAGCGTGGTCGCGATAAATATATTCCCTGTTGCATTAACGACAAATTGTTTTGTCGCAGGAATGTTTGAACTGTTGTTGTAAAAGCTTTCCGCATTTGTGTTTTTGGTGATGGTTTCGATGTATTTATTGTCTTCAGCCATAAGATTTGATTTTTATAATTAATTGTTTAAGATATGTAACGTCCATGTACCCAACCAACAATGTCCATTTCTCCATTTACCACGTCCAAAACATCCACTTTTCGCCATACGCCATTCTTTTCCAGAACATCAACACGTGTTCCTTTTGGCAATGGAGACACATCTGTAAATTTATCGAATTCTGTGCCTG
>JAUIFC010000277.1 GCA_030429455.1 Bacteroidia bacterium
ATTTAACTACAACTGTGATGAAAATGCTATATGGCGAACCAAATACAACACTCAAACTCAAATTTGTGAATGTAAACAATGCAGTCGACAGCATTTGTCTTTTAAGAGAAAAAAGAAAAAATGGGGTTGAAATAGGTCATGGACTTCCAGAAGCTTTATTAAAATCGGAATCTTATTTTATCAATAAAAACATCGCCTATCTTTCTTTTAATGCCTTTCAACCAAGTAGTTTAAATCATGTTTTATCCAAACTTGACGCTCTTAAAAATTCTAAAGGATTAATCATTGATTTACGAGGAAATGACGGTGGTTCGGTTGAAGCCATGAAATTGTTATTAGGCAAGTTTATTTCCAAAAAAACGATATATGGCACTTATAGAAACAGTTCCCAATCTCATAAAGACCATGTATTACCATCGCCTCCGATATACGCTGGAAACCTTGTTGTTCTCATCGACGAATTGAGCATATCTGGCGCGGAAAACTTTGCAGGAATTATCAAATTACTTAATGTAGGAATTGTGGTAGGCAACCAAACACCAGGACAGATGCTGTGGAGCAATGGGTATCTATTGGGAGATAGCATTGCAATGGTTTTACCGATTTACAAACTAAACTACACGAATGGATTCAATCCTGAAAATAATGGCATTACACCGAATTTTAAAATCCCACTAAACATGGAAGATTTAAAAAAAGGAAAAGATTCACAGCTTGAATTTGCAATTAAATATTTAAACGACAAACCCTTAAATCACAAATTTTGAAATCTCATTTATTACTTTTAGGCATCATATTGCTTTTTAATTTTAGTTGTAATCCACAACAAAAAGAATATCAAAAGGCAGAAAATTTATCGGTTTTACTACAGTCTATCGATCAAAATCAAAATTTACACGATTTAAATAAAATTTTGGACAATGAAATAGTGGTATATATTCCTGACGCATTACCCATTTATTCAAAAGAAGCAGCGATGGATTTATTTGAATTCTTATGGGCACAAAACAAATCAAACTCAAACATAGCCTACAATTTGGAATCTAAGTCCATTGTAGAAAATGCAATAACCGAAAAAGGCATTTACAATTATCTAGATGAAAACAAGCAAAAAAAAGAAATACCCTATACCATTGTAGGATACAAAAAGCACGAACAAAGGATTATACGTGAAATCATCTATGACAATGCCAAAAAACCAATCATCGAGTTACCAAAACCAACTGGGAAATATAAAGTCGGTCAGTCTACAAAATATTATGAAAATACTAAATCCAATAGGCCTTTGACTTTTCAGATTTGGTACCCAGGCTTAGAGCAGACAAAAGAAAACATTCCTTTTCAATCCACAGCAGAAGCTAAAGCCATTAGCGATTTTCAAGGATGGCCTCTGTTTCATAATAGTTTTATGATGCTCATGAATAGCCATTCGATGAAGGATATCAATGTTGTTCCAAATATGGCATTTCCAATCCTGATTTACAACCATGGTTATGGCGGTGCAACGCGTGTGTATCAAACTGTATGTGAAGATTTAGCAAGTCATGGCTATATTGTTGTTAGTCTTGGACATAAAGAAGAATCTGCCTATCTGTTAAAAGAAGATGGTTCAGTTATGAAATATTCTCCGACTAATGCATTTTATGCCAAAAGAGCTCCAGAAATAAATAATCAGGCGATTGGTATCGAACAATCTGTAATTTTAAATTCCAATAATCTAAAAGAAATAAAACAAGCTTACCAAAAATTAGTTGAACTTTCGCCATTGCATACCGAGTCGGTCAATTTATGGTGTATGGACACCAAAGAAGTTATTCTCAAACTGAAAGACATCAACAATAATGACAAACATCTGAAAGGCAGTTTTGACTTTAATACTATGGGTATATTTGGTCATTCGGTAGGTGGAGCAACAGCTGGCGAATTGAGTCGTACAACCACTTTCAAAGCAGGAATAAATATTGATGGATTTCAATTTGGAAATCTAATCCATTCTCAACTCAAAATTCCATTCCTATTTATTTCAAGCAACGAAGAAGGAGAAAGATACTTAAGAATCAGTCCTTTTGCCGAAGCTTCCGCCAGTGAAACCTATCATGCCATAATAAAAGGTTTTTCTCACAGCAGCTTCTCAGATTTACAACTATTCTCTCCGAATGGCGCTAAAGATATCGAATTACAAAGAGACCTAATTTTAAGTTTCTTTGATAAATATCTAAAAAATACTGAGGTAAATCTACCAAAAGCTCTAAACAAGCATAACAATTTGAGGATTAAAAAGTTGAACAAAAGTAATTCGGAAGAATAGAAAGGATTTTTATAGAAAATGAGTCTTTGTAAAATATTGAATAAAGAACTGAACTCTTTACACAAACAATTATCAATGTTGAAAAGAATGATTTAATGATTAGAAAAGAACCTTTTTAAACTAAAATCCTTTGATTTAAGCTTTCAACATCTTACGAACGGTATTTATCAGCATCAAACCTAACAATATAATGGTTAAAAAACGTATTGTCATCTGTACTGCCGCGGCTGCTTGTAAATATTAAAAATCGACCATCTTCTGTTACAAATGGACTGCCGTCATAGCCTATCGAATTGATGTCTTCACCTAACCAAACAGGTGTTGACCATTGTCCGAGTTGATAAAAACTGATGAACAAATCGGATTTTCCTAAGTTTTCCTTTCTTTCAAAACCAGCAAATACGATGTATGATTCATCGGGCGCAACAAATGCATCGCCTTCTAACTTATCCGAATTGATTCCGCTTAAAGCTTTTGGTGTGTGGTATCTGCCTTCTATGAATTCCGAAACGTATAAATCGCTATTTGCAGAGCCATGTGGCGTATTGGCAAAATAAATATTACCGCTTTGTGTGAGCCAAGGATAAAATTGATTTCCGTCCAGATTTTCTTTAAAAAATGGTTCTGGCTGTTGCCAAATGTTTTGTTTACGTTCAGATTTCCAGATGT
Source organism: Bacteroidia bacterium (assembly GCA_030429455.1). Taxonomy (GTDB): domain Bacteria; phylum Bacteroidota; class Bacteroidia; order Flavobacteriales; family Flavobacteriaceae; genus Psychroflexus. The sequence goes on from JAUIFC010000277.1 coordinate 2,978, forward strand.
TCCAATCCATAACGGTATCATTTTCAAACTCTTGCATCAAAGAGGAAAATAATAGCAGATTTCCCTCTGGATTTACAAAAACATCCGAACTGGGAGACGTTGTGGGAAAGGGCAATTGTTCTAAATTGGCGAAAGCATCGTCCTTAAAATCCATTTTATAGATGATGGATGCAGATTTTCCCATTTTGGTAAAATACAGTTCTTTGGTTTTGGAAACATACATGTTATTCCATTGCACAGAATCTAAAGACAACGTGCCTTTTCCTAGGATGACAGGTGTATTTGCTTGTTCAAATGTTGAAAATTCTTTGTTATGTTT
>JAUIFC010000056.1 GCA_030429455.1 Bacteroidia bacterium
CATACACGCGCATGTCTTTTGTTACCGGATAAAGTACTGCTGGCCAAATGTAGTTTTCAGACTGTTGTCCGCCTTTGGCATTTAGAACTTTAGCTCCTTTTTCTGTGGCATCGTCGATTAATTCTTGGATGTATTTTGGTTTATCAGGCTCAGGAAGAGGTGTTAAAAATGTGTTTTCCCAAGGATTTCCATAAGTTTGATTATCAACAGCCTGAGTGAATTTTTCTAAAAACTTATCTCTGATATCTTCATGTACGTAAATAATTTTTAAAGCTGTACAACGTTGGCCATTAAAGGATAAACTTCCAGAAATACATTCCTTAACGGTCAAGTCTAAATCTGCGTCCGGTAAAACGATAGCAGGGTTTTTGGCTTCAAGTCCTAAAACCAGTTGTAATCTGTTACTTTTTGGATGTTGATTAATCAGTGCATTGGCAGATTTGCTGTTGCCTATCAGTGCTAAAACATCAATTTTACCTGTTTGCATTATGGGGCTTGCCAAAACTCTTCCTCTTCCGAAAATAATATTCACAACACCTGGCGGAAAGCTTTCCTGAAATGCTTCTAACAGCGGTGTAATGAGCAGAACACCAAATTTGGCAGGTTTGAAAATCGCTGTATTTCCCATGATTAGAGCAGGAATAAGCAAGGCAAATGTTTCGTTTAGGGGATAATTATAAGGGCCTAAACATAAAACCACGCCTAAAGGTCCTCGTCTTATATGTGCATAAACACCATCTTGTTTTTCAAATTTTGCGGCGTTTCTATCCAAAACTTTATACTCTTCAATCGTATCATAAATGTATTTGACTGTTCTGTCAAATTCTTTTTCAGAATCGGTGAGGTTTTTGCCTATTTCCCACATTAAGAGTTTGACGATAAGGTCTCTTTTGGCTTCCATTTTTTTGACAAAAACTTCCATGCAAGCTATACGTTGACTTACGGTTTTTGTTGGCCATTGGCCTTTTCCTCTGTTGTAAGCTTGCATAGCAGCTTCGAGCGCTTCAAGAGCCTCATCTCCACCTAGATTGGGTACTTTTCCTAAATAGGTTGGCTGTAGTTCTTCGTTCGAAGATATGGTCGAATTTATAGTGGCCATATCTCCGTTCCAAATTTTTAATTCACCATTTATCAAGTACCGGTTTTCCTCTAGTGGTTGCTCGATTTTAAACTGTTCTGGAATAGCATTAAAACCCATAATGTGAAATAATTAAAATTAAGACTCAAAAATAGATAATTAATCAATGGCATGACTCAAATACTTTTATGTTCTCAATGTATTAACAAAGATTACATGAAAACAAAGCGAGTTTTCTCAAAATGTTTTATTGGATACCATTTATCACGTCACTATTTTCCTGAGTAAGTTCAACCAATTTAGGCCAAACAAAATCTGAAAACTCATTTAAATAGGGATAAAATATCGAGGTGTCTAGAGTAGCTTCGTCAACAAAAGGTGCATTGTCATTTACGACATTGAAAACCATTAAAAGAATACTAAGAATTAAGGCTACTTTCAAAGCCCCAAATACACCACCAAATAATTGATTTACAGTGCCTAAAGCAGCATAATCCAGTACTTTTGTGATTACCTTTCCTACAATGTTTATAAATATGACAATGGCAATAAAACTTAATATAAAAGTTACAATTTTTAAATAATGGTTTTCCCAATTGAACCATTCTCCAATAAAAAGACCATAGTTTCGTGTGATAAAGTAAGCTCCAAAAATACCAATGATCAAGCCTAACAAAGAGGTGATTTCTATGATCAGGCCATTTGTGAATCCTTTATAAAATCCAAATATCAGTACAATACCAATAACGATGTCTATAATGTTCATTGAATTACAATTCTTTATACTATAAGTCGAAAATAGGCAATTTATTGTATTCCATTTATTGGACATAAAAATTTTATGGATTAACCCCGACTTATTTATTAAAAGTGAAGAGCGAACCGAAAGGAGTCATTAGTAAAGATTAAATCATAATATTTGCTGACTTACTGAATTTATTTTTCGATTATCACATTAAAAGTTATATCTTACTTTATTTTTAAAATTATTGCCATGAAACTGAAAATTACCTCTTTATTTTATTGTGTACTGTTTATTATTGCTTGTCAAAAACCTACTGAAAAAGAAGCTTCAACATCGGCTGAAGTTGCGAAACTACAGCCAATCGCGATTGTAATTCATGGAGGAGCAGGAGTCATGTCGCCCGACAGTTTTCCTGAAGAAAAACGTGATATATACAAGGCTAAACTCGATGAAGCCATCAGTAAGGGCTACGAAATTTTAGAAAATAATGGAACCTCTGCAGAAGCTGTGATTGCTACCATAAATATTCTGGAAGACTCACCTTTGTTTAATGCAGGAAAAGGCGCGGTGTTTAATTATGATGGCTACAATGAGTTGGACGCCTCAATTATGGATGGCAAAACTCAAAACGCTGGAGCAGTAGCGGCGGTGACCAAGGTTAAAAATCCCATCAATCTGGCTTATGAAGTCATGGTAAATTCTGATCATGTGATGTTATCTGGAAAAGGTGCTGAAGATTTTGCTGAAACCCGCAATTTCAAATTTGTAGATTCGACGTATTTCATGACGGAAAGTCGTTTAAAAGCTTTACAACGCGCAAAGGCAAAAGAAACGGCTAGCCTATTAGATTGGGAAGATTCAAAATTTGGCACAGTGGGCTGTGTAGCGCTTGATAGAAATGGAAACATTGTGGCTGGAACTTCTACCGGAGGAATGACCAACAAGCGTTGGAACCGCATCGGAGATTCTCCAATTATAGGTGCTGGAACCTATGCCAATAATGCAACTTGTGGTGTCTCCGCAACAGGTTGGGGCGAATATTTTATTCGAATAGGCGTGGCACATGAAATTTCTGCTCAAATGATGCATGCCAAGAAAAGTTTACAGGAGGCCTCTGAAGATGTCATTATGAATAAGCTTGAAAATCTTGGCGGAGACGGCGGTATTGTCGCTTTAGATAAAGATGCGAATATTTCTATGGTATTTAATTCTCAAGGCATGTTTAGAGCGTCAATTGATAAAAATGGCGAAAAAGTAGTGAAGATCTTTAAGGATTAACGACGAAAGCATAATTGACTAATTACTCTTAGTCATTTGTAAATGAAATATTTCAGTATCGCTTTAGAGTTTTTTCGGATATGCTTTAGCATCTTGGCTTTGGTAATTGCCTGTCGTACATCACAATACTTCCGGCAATGGACACATTCAGGCTTAATTGCGATTTAAATTTTACTAAAAAATGACTTTTATCAATCGCTTTTTGAGATAGTCCGTGATCTTCGGCGCCTAATAGATATACACACCGTCTGGGATGATGAAAGGTTTCCAAGTCTTCAGCTTCTTTAGTTAACTCGACCCCTACAAGCCTAGCACCTTTTGGCAAATGATTAAAAAATTCCTCGAAGGTATCGTAGTGGTAATACGGCATAGATTTTACCGCATGATGTGTATCGCATGCTTGTTTGGCATATCGATTTCCTATGGTAAAAATAAAACTCGCTCCTAAATTCTGAGCAGAACGCCATAAAACCCCAAGGTTTTCAGGTGTTTTCCCGTTTTGAATACCTATGCCAAAAAATTCGTTTACCAGATTGTCATTCATATGCCAAAGATAATACCATTTATAACTTTAAATTATCGTAATAAATCGCCCTTTTTTCCTTTCTACTGCAGCATAAAAAGAAACCTTAGCTGTGGCTTTGCTTTATTTTTCTGTATTGTATAAAGAAAAAATCATCAATTTCTTTTACAGTAATTTAAAATCATAAATGGTATAAGAAGCTAAATGATATTGCTAAAGGTCTGTCATTTTTTGAATTCTTTGCAATTTTTTCAATTCTTTAGCCTTAGGTTTTCTATCTAAATAAAGATACTTAGTTTTACAAGCTATTTAATTGAAATTCAATTTCAATGCACGCATTCAAATACTTTATACAGAAACATCTAAGATCAATTCACTTCATTCTATTAGGTATTGTATTTTTGATAGTCTACGTAAATATCTTTGATCAAAAAGTTCATCTTTCTGGAGACAATGCCAACTACTACATCCTTGGACAGTCTTTAAGCAGTGGCGAAGGTTATACTAACATTCATCATCTGGAAAAAGAGGCGCATTTTCATTACCCACCAGGTTATTCTATGCTTATAGGTATCGTTTTAAAACTCACAACATTTGACATTACTGGAATAAAGGTGTTGAATGGGATGTTGTTTTTTCTCAGTTTGATATTTGCCTATCTTATAATCTATGAATTATCGAAGCAAAAAAACACGGCATTTGTGACTTGTCTTCTTCTTTTATTTAATTACCATCTTCTAACCTATAGCACAATCATGATGAGCGAGATTCCTTATTTGTGTTTAAGCACTTTATGCATTTGGTTGTTTTTTAAGTTAGACACGAACTCATTAACTTTTAAAAGTTTGCACTTTTGGATATTGTTATGTTTGACCTCAATTTCAATTTATTTACGATCCATTGGTGTAGCATTAATGGGAAGTTTTGTACTAATATTTTTGTTAAAAAAGCAAATCTCTTTTGCCTTAGTGTTTTTAACCGGATGCATTGCCCTCTATTTACCATGGATCATAAGAGGTCTTGATTTTGAAGGAAATACTTATATCCAGCAAGTCCTTTTAAAGAATCCTTATAAACCAGAGCTTGGTCAGATTGGGTTTTCGGAAATTTTTGAACGCATCGGTATAAATATCGAGCGGTATATCACCACTGAGATTCCGTCTGCATTAGTAATCCCAAAAGCTTTGATGAACTATGAATCTAATTACACAATTAGCGAATGGACTTTAGGCATTTTTATTCTTAGTATGATTGCAATTGGTATGGTCTGTCAAAAGAAACGATTGAATTCTATCGTTTTTTACCTTTTGCTTTTTCTTTCAATATTAATGCTATGGCCACAATTTTGGTATGGCACGCGATTTATGATTCCTATTATTCCTTTTTTAGTGTACTTTTTCATTTCAGGTATTAATGTTTTGTTGAACTTTATTTTTAAACACATTTCAGTTTTTAATAAACCTACCCTAAAACCTGCTCTTCTAGTTATTACCCTGGGAGTTTGGGGGGTTTTTTATGCAAAACCTTCAGTGAATAACTTATCCTTTAATGCCAATGCTCAATATTCAGATAATTACAAAAACTATTTTGAAATTGCACAATGGATTAATGAAAATGCACAGCATGAATCGGTTACAGCTGTAAGAAAAGAAGGTTTGTTTTATTTATATTCCAATAATTACGTCATTCAATTTAAAAAAACACCTGATTTAGAAGAACAAATTGAGTTTCTAAAAGCAAAAAAGGTAAAATATGTTGTTGTTGATCAATTAGGGTATTCTTCAACCTATAATTATTTGTATCCAACCATCGAGCGTTATCCTAATAAGTTTAAAATTATTTTGGAATTACAACATCCAAATACCTACCTTATGGAATTCAAACCTGAACTTGGCTATTGGGGAGATTGGGAAAATGGAAAGCGAAAAGGCTTTGGCACTTATACTTGGGAAGATGGTCAATCCTATGAGGGTTATTGGGAAAATGACGTAAGACATGGTAAAGGCAAAGTGACCTTTGCAAATGGTGAATCGTTTTCTGGAAAATGGACAAATGGGATTCTAAATGATACGGTGATAAAACGTACAATAAATGGTCAAATAATTGAAAGAAGTCTGTACCAAAATAATATAAAAATCAAAGTTCTTGAAACCACAGATTAAGCTTTCAATAATAATTCCAGTATATAATGAAGCTAATACATTGTTGCCTATTTTGCTTAAGATACAGGCAGTAGAACTTATTCATGATATCTCTAAGGAGTTAATTATCATTAATGATGGCTCCATAGATCACTCTAAAACTATCATCTTCGAATTTAAAAATAGCCATCCTAAATCAAAGATTATTTATATCGAGAATGACGAAAATCTGGGTAAAGGCACTTCTATTCGAAGAGGCTTTAAAAAAGCAACTGGGCAATATACCATTGTTCAAGATGCTGATTTAGAATACGATCCCCAGGACTATAATAATTTGCTCGCTCCATTATTGAATGGTTCTGCAGATGTAGTATACGGCTCTCGCTTTTTAGATAAGACTTCAAAAAACTACACCTATTTTACACATTATTACGGAAATATAATGCTCACCAAATTATCTAATCTTTTTACGCGGTTTGAACTTTCGGATATGGAAACCTGTTATAAACTTTTTAAAACAGAAACATTAATGTCTATTTCTTTAAGTGAGAAAGGCTATGGTTTTGAGCCAGAAATTACAGCAAAGTTGTCTCGTTTAAAACAAATAAGACTCACTGAAGTAAAAGTTTCCTATTGTCCAAGAACTTTTAAAGATGGAAAAAAGATACAGTGGACAGATGCAGTTCGTGCAATGTATTGCATTTTGAAATATAATTTTTTGGGATAAATCGTACTACATCGTTGTATTTTTAGAAGGCTGACAATTATCAGTTTAATTACAATTTTAACTCTTATATTTGGTTCCTAATCATATGTCTGTTTTATGACTGACCTTCAAATCGCCAAAGAAGCGGAATTAAAACCCATTTCAGAAATTGCTGAATCTTTGGGTATAGATCAAGATTTACTTGAAATGTATGGGAAGAACAAAGCGAAGATTCCTTTGTCCTGCATAGACCATGAACAAGCTCAAAAAAGTAACCTCATTTTGGTTTCTGCCATTTCGCCGACACCCGCAGGCGAAGGAAAAACAACCATCTCAATTGGCTTATCCGAAGGCTTAAACAGGCTGAACAAAAAAACGACTGTTGTTTTACGAGAACCTTCGCTAGGTCCAGTTTTTGGCATTAAAGGTGGTGCCACAGGCGGTGGTTTTTCGCAAGTCTTACCTTTGGAAGACATCAACTTACATTTCACAGGAGATTTTTCTGCTATTGAAAAAGCGCATAATCTGCTAGCAGCTGTTATCGACAATAACATTCAAAGTAAAACCAACTCTTTAGGATTAGACCATCGAACGATTACTTGGAAAAGAGTAGTGGACATGAACGATAGAGCCTTAAGACGAATTATCGTTGGTTTAGGAGGGACAAGTTCAGGAATTCCAAGAGAAACAGGTTTCGACATTACTGCGGCTTCAGAAATTATGGCCATTCTTTGTATTTCCAAAGACCTAACAGATTTAAAACGCCGTTTAGGAAACATTTTCATAGGCTATACCTTTAACAAAAAACCCATTTTTGCCAGAGATTTAAAAGTTGCTGGTGCCATGGCTACTTTGTTAAGGCATGCCATCAAACCAAATCTAGTACAGACTTTGGAAGGTAATCCAGCGATTATTCATGGCGGGCCTTTTGCCAATATTGCGCAAGGTACCAACTCGGTAATAGGTACACTTATGGGCATGAGCCACTCGGAATATACGGTTACCGAAGCAGGATTTGGATTTGATTTAGGTGCTGAAAAGTTCTTTGATATCAAATGCCAAAGTGCTGGAATTTCTCCAAAAGTTGTAGTGCTTACCACAACGATAAGGGCTTTAAAATACCATGGGGGTTGCAGTCTGAAATCCTTGGAGATTCCAAATGTTGATATGTTACGTGATGGGTTGCCAAACCTTGAAAAGCATTTAGAAAATATTCAACAATTTGGAGTAGAGCCTGTTATAGCCATCAACAAATTCACTTCAGACAGTGATGAAGAAATAGAATTGATTCAAAACTTTGCCAAGGTAAAGAACATCCGATGTGCCGTTGCAGATGTATGGAAGAAAGGAGGAGAAGGCGCCTTAGAACTTGCACACCATGTGCTTGAAGCTGTAAACAATTGCCAAACGACCTTCAAGCCTTTGTACAACTGGGATATGCCTATTGAAACAAAAATTGAGCGAATTGCTAAAAATATATATGGCGCAGAGCATGTGGATTATAATTCCACAGCTAAGCGACAATTAAATCAAATCAAAGACTTAGGCTTAGAAAACCTACCTATTTGCATCGCTAAAACACAAAAATCATTATCCGATAATCCAAAATTATTAGGACGTCCAAAAGATTTTATCATTACCGTTAGAGAGATTGAAATTGCCTCTGGTGCAGGCTTCCTAATTCCAATAACAGGAAACATTATGCGTATGCCAGGGTTACCTGCTCACCCAGCATCAGAATGGATAGACATAAGTGATAATGGTGAAATATATGGACTTTTTTAATCCACACCTCATTTTATAAAACATAGATACTTTTAATCATATAAATATTTTTAAACATGGAAAGTAAATACAGTACTTGGTATCATCCGTACAAACCAGCAAAACAATACAACAAAAAAGTAGCGTATTTCAGTATGGAATTTGGAATAGACCAAGCCTTAAATATATATTCAGGAGGTTTAGGCTTCCTTGCAGGCTCGCATATGCGTTCTGCATTCGAGTTGAAACAAAATGTCATAGGCATCGGAATGCTATGGAAATTTGGCTATTACGACCAAGCCAGAAATCATGATGATACTTTAAGAGTCGAATTTAATGAAAAACATTTTGACTTTTTAGAAGATACAGGCATTGAAGTTGAAGTTAAACTGCACCAGAATCCTCATGTAAAGGTTAGGGCTTATGTACTAAAACCTGAAATATTTGGTACAGTGCCAATCTACCTATTGAGTACAGATGTAGAAGGCAATGACTTTCTGTCCCGAACAATTACCAACCATTTGTACGACGCTAACGAAGTAACTCGTGTTTCACAAAGTATTGTACTTGGAATAGGCGGTTCTAAAGTTATAGAAAAATTAGGAGGAGCAGACGTTTACCACTTAAACGAAGGTCATGCCCTGCCAGCTTTTTATTATTTAAGAGACCAAGGCGTGAGTAAGGAACAGATGGTATTTACAACCCATACTCCGGAGAAAGCTGGTAACGAAGAACGCGATGCTATGCATTTAAACAATTGTGGGTTTTTTGGAAGACATCTTAATTATGAAGAACTGAACAAAGAATCGGTCAACGGTTCGAATATCAACTATACCGTATCTGCATTAAGACTGGCCAAACGTGCAAATGCAGTTTCTAAATTGCATGCCAAAGTGGCTCAGGATATGTGGAAAGATTTTGAGGGTATATCAGAAATTATCCCAATTACAAATTCTCAAAACCAAACTTACTGGCATGACAGTAGCATCAAAAAGGCTTGGGAAACGAAAAATTCAGCAACCTATAAGCGCGGTAAAAAAGCCCTCAAGAAAAAGTTGTTTGAAGAAGTAAACTACCAAACTGGAAAAGAGTTCGATCCAAATGTTCTAACTTTTGTATGGGCAAGACGTTTTGCGGGTTACAAACGAGCAGATTTGTTATTGCATGATTTTGAACGTTTTATGCGATTGATTAATAATGCAGACTACCCAGTGCAAATCATTTGGGCAGGTAAGCCTTATCCTTACGATTACTATGCCATCGACGTGTTTAATAAACTCGTAGATGTATCCAAGCATCATGCTAATTTGGCGGTTCTTACAGGTTACGAATTAGAATTATCTAGAGCTTTAAAAAATGGTTCTGATGTTTGGTTAAATACGCCAAGAATTACAAGAGAAGCTTCAGGAACTAGTGGCATGACGGCGGCAATGAATGGCTCCGTAAATGTAACGATTAATGACGGTTGGATTCCAGAGTTTGAAGAAAATGGAAAAAACAGTTTCGTCTTACCAGAGTTAGATCATAACCTTCCAGTGTGGGACCAAGACCGAATCGATGCTGAAAATCTTTATAAAATTATAGAAGAAGAAGTAATTCCAATGTATTACGAGACTCCTAAACAATGGCAAGAAGTTGTTTTCAAAGCCATGGACGATGTCATTCCTGCATTTACAAGCGCTCGTATGGCTGATGAGTATTACAAGAAATTGTTTGATTAGAGATTAAATCCACAAGATACTATGAACAAAAATGCCTCTATTTGGAGGCATTTTTTTATTGCTCTTCATGATGATATAATGTCTGCTTACTACATTTCTATACATTTATAGATAGAGAACGTATTTTTATAATTTTACTGGATTGTTTTTCAAAGGCTTTATTTGTTTTAGACGAAATTTGTCGCTTTTCAATAAAATACAGAACACCTTCAACAAAAAACAAAAACAGGCATTTAGAATTCAATAGGATAAATTACATTTAGCAACTTAAACACAGCTGAACAATAGACCTTCAACAAATCTTACAAAGTGATAGAACTCTTTTCATTCGAATTTAATACCTCAACATTTTTACTTTTTTTGTTAGTGGGCTTACTAACAGGCATGTCAAAGGTGGGTATTTTTGGGGTTTCTATGATTGCAGTGCCTACCTTGGCCATCATCTTTGGCGGAAAAAATTCGACTGGAATCATGTTGCCTATTCTCATCATGGCAGACATCTTTGGTGCAGGCTATTACAGAAAAGAAGCCCAATGGAATCATTTGGTTAAACTATTGCCTCCAGCATTCATTGGGGTTATTATCGGCAGTTATGTAGGTGATCAAATCCCGGATGAAACTTTTAGATTAATCATGGGAATCATCATCTTTTTAAGTATCATTATCCTCATTGGCTTAGAAATAGCTAAAGCCAAATGGGTCGGCCAAGGCATAGGCTTTATCCTTTTTATCGGTATTATGCTAGGATTTACCACAATGGTTGGAAATTTAGCAGGATCTATTATGACCTTATATCTGTTAGCCAATCAAATGCCAAAAAATAGATTTATTGGCACGGTGGCGTGGTTTTTCATTTCCATTAACTTGTTTAAAGTCCCGTTTCACGTGTTTTGGTGGGAAACCATCAGTTTAAATTCATTTCTTTTGGACTTATGCTTACTCCCTGTTGTGGCTTTAGGTGCTTTTCTAGGCATTAAAATCGTAAAGAAAATGAATGAAAACGTATTTAGATATTTTGTCATTGGCATGACGGTTTTAGCCTCATTTTTTATGATAACTTAGAGGTTTCAGTACTGATTTTTTTAAAACATTACTTCCAAACGGCTTCTGCTTCTCTGATTTCCTTTAGGTTTTTAGCACCAAGCTGTACCATATTATTTTTAAGGTCGTCTGTTAAAATATTTGCGATATGGTCACCTCCTAGCGGTCCTAATCCCGCAACACCTTGAACAAATGGGCGACCTGCCAACACAAAATCGGCACCTAAGTACAAAGCCTTCATTACATCAAGTCCTGTTCTGATACCACTGTCGAAGAGTATAGGCACTTTTCCTTTTACTACCTCAACTATATCTGGCAGAGCTTCGATAGCTGTTAGGGCGCCATCAAATTGTCGACCACCATGGTTAGAAACGTAAATTCCATCTAGACCGACATCAAGTGCTATTCTAGCATCTTCTGGGTGTAAAATTCCTTTTATAACCACTGGTCCATTCCATAGTTGTTTTACGGCCTTACAATAGTCCCAATCCAAACTTCCTCCTAATCGGTTACCTACAAAACCACTGGTGAATTTCATACTGGAGTTGTTGGTATAATATTCAACGGTTCGCAATCGCGGAATGCCGTGTTTTAGGGTTTCCCAAGTCCATTTAGGGTGAGTTATTCCATCCCAAATCAGTTTTGCTGAAATTTTTGGTGGTATGGACAACCCGGCTTTTTTGCTCCGTTCTCTACGGCTTGCCATTGGCACATCTGCCGTTATAATGAGCGTCGTAAATCCTGCATCCTGAGCGCGTTTCAATAACGAATCTCTAACTGAATTATCCTTGGGCGGATACAATTGAAACCATCCCATGTTTCCAACATGTGAGCCAACGACTTCTGGGGTTTCGGTAGCTACTGTACTTAAACAAAACGGAATGTTTAATCGCTTTGCTGTCGAAGCTAAATACTGTTCGACTTTAGGCCACATGAGTCCTGTTAAACCAACTGGCGCCATCCCTATGGGCGCATCGTAAGGTCTTCCAAATATTGTGGTGGAAATATCTGCATCAAAAGGGCCTTTACAGAAGCGAGGTTTAAATTTTAAATTGCTAAAACTCGATTTATTGCCATGTAAAAGCTGTTCGGCTCCAGTGCCAGAATCTAAATATTCCCAAGATACCTTTGGAATTCGTTGTTTTGCTTTGTAAGCCACATCCGATACTCGCGGATATTGGTTCGCAAAATATTGCATTTTTTGTTCGTAGTTCAAATCTTGATTTTATTGCTGTGAGATTTTTTTCAGTCGCTCTTCAATCTGCTCAAGCACTCTTTTGTGGTTAAAATAGCTGCAATGGCCTTCCATAGCGGTAAATTCGATTACTGCATCCGATTTTGGATTCGATGTGGTTTCCAAATAGGTTTGAAATTCTCTGGTCGCCATGTTTAAATAAAAGTGGTCCATATCGCCCATCCAGATGTATATTTTGCCTTGTAATTTATCTCCTATTCTGTCCCAATTTTCTTTTAAATACAGTTTAAAATCGTACTTCTTCCAGTATTCTGCCACCTCCGAATCGATGTCACCACTAACGGGGTCGAATAGTGGTTTGGGTAATCCATTTTCTCCTTTTGGGCTGTAAAGCGCGGTATGTGCACTAAATTGATCGCCCGAATCTAAGTAAGTTCCCGAATAGCCTTGCACATTTTCGAATTGAGTAAAGGTTTTCATGGACATCAATGGTTCGCCATAAGTGTCACGAAAACAAGGCCTTAAATAGCCGAACTCGTTTGTATATATGTTTTTGTCTTTGTATATGTTGGTGAGTTGATAATTTTCGAATTCAATCGAATCTGGACTGTAAGAAAACACACCATTAAATTCATCTGGATAATACAATTGTAAGCCCAAAGACACCCAACCGCCTGTGGAACAGCCATCTACAAACCTCGTTTCTGAAGCCTTTGAATTTCTGTAGGTGTTTTCGATATGCGGAATCAATTCGTAAATCAAGGCGTAACCATAAGGACCGCTATTGTCAGAATCCATTTGATAAGAGTCGCCAAAAGGGCCTTCGCCATCGAGGAAGACATTAATCACTTGTGGCGAAGTGTCCGAATTCCACCAAGACATAAATTCTTTGTCATTTACCAAATCTGCCACTCTGGTATATCGTCCGCCGTAGCCCGCTACATTATAGCGTATGGGATAGGCCTTGCTGTTATCGTAATTGGATGGTAATAAAACACTGGCTTTAAGTACCATGGGCTTGCTCCAAAATTTAGATAAAGTATCACTGGTAAAAGAGACTTCTTTTACCAATTCGTGCTCGATAAGTTTACGTTCAGGAATTACTTCTGTTAAACTGAATTGGAGTGTTGTATTCTCCTTAAAATTAATGTGTTGTGGTTTACTAAACATATTTCCAGGCGCATCTATTCGAGATTCTTCAAAATCCTGATCCCATAAAATCTGAACAGCATAGTCGCCATGTGGTAATTTATCCAAATTAAAAGAAGAAGTCTTTGACCATTCTAATTGACTATCTAAGATTACTTTTTCAGAAGATCCAAAATTGTCAAAATTTACAGCAAAATGAATAGGTAAGGCCCATGGATTAGGAAATAGCTGAAAACGAGGTTCTCTTTGTTTATTGGAAGTAATTAATAAGAAAAGTCGGCCTTTGGGTTTTACATGTTCTTTTTGGTTTTCTCCAATGCTCAATTCGACTTTCAGTTCAGAAGTATTTTGAGCAAATAATTCAACCGAGCTGAACATTGCTAAAAAAATTAAACAAAGCAGAATTCTTACTGGTTTAGGAGGCTTCAGAAGGCTTGGATTTGTCATGACTCATATTTTAATTCTAATATACATAAAATTAATGAAGTAAGCATTTTAAATCAGTAATCACCTAAGTTTGGTTTTCAATATATTTCAATTTTTAAAACCTGACTGCGAAGATTTGCTCTTAACAAATCGTTGAGTTTTTACTAAAAACTTTAGAAAAGGGCAATTTCAGATTACGATACATCAATCAAGCTTTTGAAACATACCACGCCCAAAATATAAGTAAAGGATGAATAAGCATCAAACGTAACCAAGCTATCCAAGGAGAAACACAAAGACCAGCTTCCACACAAGAACCTATTTGGATAAAATAGATGTGCGAAGGGATAAACAACACCAATAATAAGATGATTCCTCTTCCAGCCATTGTTCTAAATTTTGGAATGGCTACACCAATAGCCAAAAAGATTTCTAAAACGCCTGATAAATAATTAATTGCCTCTGGAAAAGGCAGATAATCAGGAATTAAACCGCTGTAGAATTCTGGACTGATGAAGTGATATAAGCCTGCGAAAAGGTAAAAGCCGATAAGGAAAAGCCGTAGGTATTTTTTCATTTAAATTTTAAATTGAAACACTAAAGTAAGAAATTATATGAGCTAATGGAATGTCTCTTAAATCTATCGTTTGGATTGATATTAAAAATAGATGAATGTTCCAATTGCAACTTTGATAAAAACATTTTATCAATCTCTCATTAAGCCCAATAATATTACTTTTGCTGAAAATTTTTTAGCAGTTATATCATGGCATATCATTTTAACGATATTGAAGCAAAATGGCAAAAATACTGGGCTGAACATAAGACCTTTAAAGCCAAACAACCTCAGGAATTAGGTGAAGATAAAAAACCTCCTTTTTATGTATTGGACATGTTTCCATATCCATCTGGTGCGGGTCTTCATGTGGGACATCCGTTAGGTTATATCGCCAGTGATATTTATTCCAGATATAAGCGCCATAAAGACTTTAATGTACTGCACCCACAAGGTTACGATTCTTTTGGATTACCAGCGGAGCAGTACGCCATACAAACCGGTCAACATCCTGCAAAGACTACCAAAGCCAATATAAAACGCTATAGAGAACAATTGGATAGAATCGGTTTTTCTTTCGATTGGGACAGAGAAGTAAGAACCAGTAATCCAGAATATTACAAATGGACACAATGGATTTTTATTCAGTTATTTGGGTCGTATTACGATTATGATGAACAAAAAGCAAAGCCGATTTCTGCACTTGTTGAGGTGTTCGAACAAGGTGGTAATGCAAGCATCAATGTGGCTTGCGACGATGATATTGCTCCTTTTACCGCAGAAGATTGGTCGTCATATAGTTCTGATGAAAAGGAACACATCTTGTTAAAATACAGGCTGACTTATCTTGCAGAAACCGAAGTCAACTGGTGTCCTGCTTTAGGAACTGTATTGGCAAATGATGAAATCGTAAATGGCTTGTCGGAACGAGGCAGCCATCCTGTGGTAAGGAAAAAAATGAAACAATGGAGCATGCGCATTTCAGCCTATGCCGAACGTTTATTGTCCGGTTTAGACAACCTTGAATGGACTGATAGTATAAAAGACGCTCAACGCAACTGGATTGGAAAATCGGTTGGGGCGTCTGTGAATTTCCCCATCCTAGCCTTCCCCGAGGGGGAAGGAACTACAACTCCTAGATACATGACAGGCGGGAATAACGCTCACTTATTAGTAGAAAAAGCGCAAAACAATCGAAAAAACCCAACTAAAACAGAGGCTGTATTATGGGAAGCTTTAAAGGGAAAGCAATTAAGCGGTTTTAAATTCAGACAACAACATCTTATAGATGATTTTATTGTTGACTTTGTGTGTCTTAAAAAAGGCCTTGTCATTGAAGTAGATGGCAAATATCATGAAGAGACAAAACAATACGATGAAGCCAGAACTGATATTCTAAATAAGCAAGGTTTTGAAGTCATGCGCTTCACAAATGAAAAAGTACTAAGCCAACTAGAAGAAGTGCTTGAAAAAATTCTGACTAAACTAGAATCATTACAAGACAGAAAAGGCAAAGTCCCCCCTTCGGGGGCTAGGGGGATAGACGTCTTCACCACTCGTCCAGATACCATCTTTGGTGTATCCTTTATGACACTTGCTCCTGAACACGACTTGGTCAAACAGATAACAACACCAGAACAAAAAGAAGCTGTAGAACACTATATCGGTGAAACTGAAAAGCGCAGCGAACGTGACCGATTGGCGGATGTTAAAACCATTACAGGCGTATTTACAGGCGCCTATGCAGAACATCCGTTTACCAAAGAGCCCATTCCGATTTGGATAGGCGATTACGTTTTGGCCAGTTATGGCACTGGTGCTGTAATGGCCGTGCCTTGTGGCGACCAAAGAGACTATGACTTCGCCAAACATTTTGATATTCCGATTCCAAATATCTTTAAGGACACCGATATCTCTGAACAAGCTTTTGCCGAAAAAGACAACACCCAAATCGCAAATTCTGATTTTTTAAACGATTTGCCTATAAAGAAAGCCATCAAGCGGGCTATTCATGAAATTGAGTCCAATGGCTTTGGAAAATCTAAAACCAATTACAGATTGAGAGATGCTGTGTTTTCCAGACAACGCTATTGGGGAGAACCATTTCCTGTTTATTATGTAAATGGCTTACCTAAAATGATAGACGAAAAGCATTTGCCTTTAAATCTGCCAGAAATAGAAAAGTATTTGCCAACCGAAACGGGTGAACCGCCATTAGGCAGGGCAGATGTTTGGGCTTGGGATACAGAACATCATAAAGTGGTTTCCAACGCTGGGGTGAATCATACAACTATCTTTCCTTTGGAATTGAATACCATGCCAGGTTGGGCAGGAAGCTCCTGGTACATGTTCCGTTATATGGAAACGGACAAGCGAAATGAAGTCTTTGCTTCCAAAGAAGCTTTAGACTATTGGCAAAATGTTGACTTTTACGTAGGTGGTAGCGAACACGCAACCGGTCACTTGTTGTATTCCCGATTCTGGACGAAGTTTTTAAAAGACCGTGGATTCTTAAACGTTGAAGAACCTTTTAAAAAAATGCTCAATCAGGGAATGATTTTAGGGGAAAGTGCTTTTGTAAAAAAAGACATGAACGCAAATAAAATTTACTCTGAAAATGCTGTTCCAGCTGTTGAAGTTCAAAAAATCCATGCAGATGTCAATTTAGTCAACACCTCTAACGAACTCGACATCGAAGGGTTTATAAAATTTCGTCCTGAATTTAAAGATGCAGAATTTGTTTTGCAAAATGGGAAAGTTCTTTCTTTCGGAGAGGATTTAGGAGAGGCCTCGAATGGGACTTTCTTGGTAAGTCGTGAAGTCGAAAAAATGTCTAAATCCAAATACAATGTCGTAAACCCTGATGACATTTGTGACGAATATGGCGCAGATGCCTTACGTCTATACGAAATGTTTTTAGGACCTATCGAACAATCCAAACCTTGGAATACAGCTGGTCTTTCTGGTGTTTTGGGCTTTTTGAAAAAACTTTGGAAACTCTATCATGATGGAGACAACTTTGTTGTTTCAGATGAAAGTGCCGACAAAAAAGCCTTTAAGACACTTCATAAAACCATTAAAAAAGTCACAGAAGATATTGAAAACTTGAGCCTTAACACTTCGGTATCTACCTTTATGATTTGTGTGAATGAGTTGACGCAGTTAAAATGCAATCACCGTGAAATATTAGAACCCTTATGTGTCTTAATTTCGCCATTTGCGCCTCATATTGCGGAGGAATTATGGGAAAAACTAGGCCATAATGAAAGCATTGCCTACGAAGCTTTCCCTATTTTTGAAGAGAAATATTTGGTTGAAAGTACTAAAGTGTATCCAATTTCATTTAATGGTAAAATGAAATTTACCTTAGAATTAGACTTAAGCTTATCTAAAGCAGAAATTGAAGAAGCTGTCATGCAACAAGAACGTACCCAAAAACAACTGCAAGGCAGAACACCTAAAAAAGTTATTGTAGTTCCAGGTAAAATTGTAAATATTGTGGGTTAACACACACATCTCGATAGCCCTTCTGAGCTTAGTAGAAGAACAATTTAAAATCTCCTATCTTCGAAAGATAAAATTATTCGATATGGTGCGATGGTATATAATGCTGCGTCAGGTCGAGTAATTTTGTAGGGAAGGAACAAAATCGTAACGAGACCACGCTTTATTACATTCAACTACCATCAATGAATATTCTTGATGGTTTCCTCAAATAAATAGTTCAAAATTCGAAAAAATAATTAAATCTTCAGAACTTTATATAAATCAAGTATATACAACTAGTTGTTAATTAATTTAATGTATATTTGCTAGTATTAAAATTGAATATTTGTGTTATATTTAATTTTTTATAAATGATTTGTTTATTAGAGCGATTTTCTTTATCATCCAACATACGTTGGCTAAAGCTTTTAACATTTAACTTTAAGAATAATTTTAAAGTTTTTTTTCACAATAAAACTTTTGTAAAAACTTAATTTGAGAAGTTGCTATATTCATTGACAAATGCTCACGCTGGACTGATTTTCAGATCAAGGCCAATGTTATTCCTAAAATACTTAATAAAACAGGTATGGATAATTATTTTATGTTTTAATGGAAATTTTGAAAGAGTAAAAATAGGCGCCCCCTAATATTATCTATTCATTTCATCTGTAATCATCACCTGGAATTCAACCAATACTCTAATACGAATAAAATGAAAATAAAATATCCATTAATAGCTATAGCCTTTTTACTCACCTTTGCATCTTTTGCACAGGTTGGTATAGGTACAACGACTCCGGATCCCAGTGCGGCGTTGGATGTAGAAAATACCTCCAAAGGATTCCTACCTCCCAGAATGACCACTTTACAAAGAGATGAAATCTTAAATCCAGCCTTAGGATTAATGATATATAACATAGACATACCTTGTTTACAAGTAAATGACGGTACTCCCTCTTCTCCCATTTGGACTTGTATAAGTGGGCTTGCAGGCATAAATTCATCTTTAGATACTGATGGTGATGGAAATCCAGATGTAAGTGATTCTGATCCTACAGACCCCTGTCTTCCCGTTCAATCTGCCGGTTATACAGGATTTGAAGCAAGTAATACGATTTGGCAGGCTGCCGACTGTGATGGCGATGGTTTTACAAATAATGAAGAAGCTATCTGTGGTAGCGACCCTTACGAAATTTCAAGTATACCAAGTTGTGAGAACTCAAATTTTACATTGGCTCCTAATGGTGTCACTTGTTTATGTCCTGCTGCTGCTGAAGGAGAATCAGGGACACTACTAATAAACGGAATTCCGAAGACATTTACTAAGCGCACTAAAGTCGAGCTCCAAATACTTATTTTAACAGATGCAAATAATCCTCAGATAGCACAGACGTGTACAAGTGGTATTACAGATATGTCAGGATTGTTCTCAAATGCGACTTCTTTTAATCAGGATATTTCTACTTGGGATACGTCAAGTGTTACAAATATGTCAGGTATGTTTGGTGGTGCAACAACATTTAACCAACCTCTAGACTATTGGAACACTTCAAGTGTAAATACTATGAGTAGTATGTTTGCTAACGCATCTTCTTTTAATCAGGATATTTCTACTTGGAACACTTCAAGTGTAAATACTATGTTTAATATGTTTGCAGGTGCATCTTCTTTTAATCAGGATATTTCTACTTGGGATACGTCAAGTGTTACAAATATGTCAGGTATGTTTGGTGGTGCAACAACATTTAACCAACCTCTAGACTATTGGAACACTTCAAGTGTAAATACTATGTTTAATATGTTTGCAGGTGCCTCTTCATTTAATCAGGATATTTCTACTTGGGATACGTCAAGTGTTACAGATATGAATTTAATGTTTTGGGATGCAACTTCCTTTAACCAGGATATTTCCAGTTGGGACACTATTAATGTTACAAATATGACAGGAATGTTTGCAGGTGCAACTTCCTTTAACCAGGATATTTCCAGTTGGGACACTATTAATGTTACAAATATGGCAGGAATGTTTGCAGGTGCAACTTCCTTTAACCAGGATATTTCCAGTTGGTGCGTGCCATTAATTTCTATTGAACCAAATGGTTTTGCAGATGGTTCGCCATTAAATAATTTATCCAATAATAAACCTGCTTGGGGAACGTGTCCTGATACCGACGGAGATGGTATAACCGACGATATTGATTCTGATCCTGCAGACCCCTGTCTTCCCGTTCAATCTACCGGTTATACGGGATTTGAAGCAAGCAATACGATTTGGCAGGCTGCCGACTGTGATGGCGATGGTTTTACAAATACTGAAGAAGCTATTTGTGGTAGCGACCCTTATGATATTACAAGTTTTTGCACAAATACAAATTTTACTTTAGCACCTAATGGAGTGACCTGTTTATGCCCTGCTGCTGCAGAAGGAGAATCTGGGACACTACTAATTAATGGAGTTCCCAAGACATTTACTAAACGCACCAAAATTCAACTTGAAACGCTTATAGTTGCAAATCAAAATGACCCCGAAATTGCACTGACCTGCACCAGTGGCATAACTGATATGACAGCACTTTTTAACAATGCTTCGACTTTTGACCAGGATATTTCAAATTGGGACACCTCAGATGTAACAAATATGAATACCATGTTTTTAGGAGCTTCTGCTTTCAATCAGGATATTTCTGCATGGAATACTTCCAATGTTACAAACATGGGTGGTATGTTTATTACAGCGACAGTATTTAATCAACCCCTAAATGATTGGGATACGTCTAGTGTTACAGATATGAGCTTTATGTTTTTTGACGCTTTTGCTTATAACCAACCACTTAATAGTTGGGACACTTCAATTGTAACAGACATGGATAGTATGTTCAATAATGCGTCCAGCTTCAATCAAGACATCTCAATGTGGTGTGTGACTCTAATTAGTACAGAGCCAAATGAATTTTCAATTAATTCAGCATTGGGCCTTGAAAA
>JAUIFC010000278.1 GCA_030429455.1 Bacteroidia bacterium
GGGAGTTTTTCTTTAAAGTTAAGGTTTTCATTTTCTGTGTTTAAAGCCCTGCTGGTGCGGTAGCTTTTGTTGTAGGACGTTTTTATTCTTTTCGTTTTTTTGCTTTACATTTTTTTACTTTGAAGTAAGGTTTTTGGTTGAAGTATTTTTTAACCCAATCAGTGCTTGGCCAGTTCTGGTCATATTCTGCAATATTGTATGGTGATATATAACTATACTCAGGAAATTGATTGATGTTTATTGCCTTTGTGTTTGGCTTAATGCTAATTATTAATGGGTCATTGCAATTGATTGATTTTGACAATAATGTTCCTGTATTCAAAGAAATTGAAACACATGTATCAAAAGATAGCATTAATAGGGTATCCAGAATATCATATGTTCCGGATTTACAAACAAGATGGCCTGCAGCTAATTGAGGATAATCATAAATGTAAAATTTCGTTTCAGTAAATTCTAGAACAATTTTATTAGGAGTTGAAATAAACCCTTTGGTCACAGCAGGCCTTACATAATGTCCGTACGGGAGTGATTGTGCAGAAACACAATACGTTAAAGTTTGTATGAATAGAAAAATGGTTGTTATGAATCTTGCTTGCATTAATTGGGGGCTTATATGACCTACAACGTTCCGGGCTACCCGACGGCAGTCCCGATATCTATCGGGATGCCGATAGTCTGTCTGTGACCTCCGAATCTAGCCAAGGCTTGCGTAAAGCTAAGCGAAGGAGGTGCCTGGGAGTTATTCTTTAAATTTAAGGATTTCATTTTCTGTGTTTATATCCCTGCTGGAGTGGTAGCTTTTGTTCTTAGCATTTTTATTCAGATGGAATAGATGGTGGGTCTCCTCTGTGGCTAAATTCTTGGAATTCGAATTTATCAAGAATTGTGGAATCCTGAACCATCTCAACTTCTTTGTGTAATTCCATTAATTTGTGAAACAGTAATCTTAACTCAATAGGCTCTTTGTCAGAACCATAAGCACTACTTTCGTATTCATTTGTTGAGGTTTTAATTTTCACGCTGCATGTTTGAGAGCATGTCCTATTCGCTGCGTAGATGAGTTTCAAACTATCGAGTTGAATATTGTTAATCCTAGATATTAGTTGCTTAAATTGAGATGGAGAAACTCTTCCTGAGAACAATCCTACATTTTGTGTGAAACTTTTCCCATTAAACAATATCAGTCCAGTACTGTCAATTTCTAAATACATAGATGGGCATGTGCCAAAACAGGCTGTACTATTAAATCCTATTCGCTCAATTTTCCACTCATTTATTTTATTTAGCCTGGATAGCTTTATAGTATCAAGCTCACGATCTTTAACAATCTTGAAAAGCCCTCTTGAGTATTTAGAGACTGGGATTAAGTATAAAAGGCTATCTGTTAAACTGGCAATTAAGAATTGATAGTTTAATTTTCCTCCATAGACCTTTTCATACAATACCTCTCTCCTTTCTGTTATGTTCAATGTGTCGCCATTGATAGAGTATTTGGAAAACTCCCCATAAGGGAATAAATAGGAGCAGGTACTATCTTGGAAAGTAAAAGTCAATCTATTAGTGTCACTGTAGATATTTAGTAATTCAGACTTCCATTCTCCTTGTATTTTCTCTAAATAGGAAATTTCTTCTATCGATGGATCAGAGGAACAACCAAGCATTCCCATAATTAAAGCAGAAAGTATAAAATATATATTATTCATTTACTTAATTGCTGAGAACGTTTAGGTGCATACGACGTGACAGCATTTAGCTGGCATTGTCGATGTGCACTTTGTTCTGCTCAGTTTTTTATTATAGTTCACTTTTCAATTTACTCCATTCTTTTAAAAATGCCTCATACCCTTTTCGAGTAAAGTCATCCTCAGGTAATATTTTGGACTCTCCTGACATGTAGAACTCTTCAACCTTATTTACAAAATCACTCACCATCTTTCGATACCTCTGCTTGTTTATAATTGATTCTGAACCGTTTTCAGAAACGTGTTTTATGAGATTGTCATTTAAATGTTTTATTGTCCAATCGATTCCAAGTCCACAACCCATTATTTCTACTAAATCACTACCAGCACTAGTCATGAAAGAATGTCCGCAGCATGGAAGTAATTTGCTTGCATAACTATTAGGTGTATAGTCTTCATTTATTGATCTCATTAAGTATAGGCCGGTGGATGTTAAAGCCCAAGAACCTGACAATTTATTTGATAGAACTTCTTCTCCAATACGTAAATAAACTTCCCCGTGAGAACATAGATCAAGTGGATCATCCTTTCCATCATCTTCAATCCAATGCTGTCGTAGGATTATTATTTCCATTGTTTTACATTTATTCTATATTGAGCAGAACGGTTGGGCTATGAGCAGGCGGGCTTTAAAAGCTACTTGCCTGTCAGCCGAGACCATAGTTTATTAAATGTATTATCGTTTCGTTTAGCACTGTCCGCCCGCTTGCTTATAGGTTTTGTTGTGGGGCGTATTTCTAATTTCACTTCTTTCTTTTCAGCAAAGTCTTCAAGTCGTTTTATCCATTCGCGATTTACTGTCGGTTCAGATTCGTCTCTAATTACTTGTCCATTTTTAGTTCTGATTTCAGTCACCTGAGGTTTTGGAACTAATGCTTCATTATATAAATCGTTCCAAAATTTTTCAGCTTTTGTTCTTTGGCCATATTTCTCAATAATCAAGAACTTTCCAATTGATCCTGTAAGAGGTTCAAATTCCCAGTCGAAGAACTCAATCCATTTTTTCGGCTCTTGGTATTTGTCGAAAAAAGGCAAAACAAATTTCTCCAAGTCGCTTTCAATTTGTGCTTTAAGTTTCTCAAGGTTGGTTCGTTTGTTTAAATCATACCAAACGTCTCCTTTATTCATTAATTGACCGTGTCTTAATCTGATTTCACAGTCGTATTCTTTAGGGAATTTTGGAAGTTCTCTTTGGTAAATCTCATTCTGAATTTCCTTGTCAAGCAGTCCAAGGTTAAAAACAAATGTCTTATCGTCTTTTGAGTTCCATTGACTTTGCTGGACATTAAATGCCTGTCCGACTTCTCCCAAGTCACGATAGAAGTTATTACCGTTTTTCTTAAAGCCATTAGCCTTAAAATTCGGTGCGATAACTTCCTTGATTATCGAATCAAATTCTGATTTAAAGTCTCGGTCTGTCATTTTTTGTATGCCCCACAACGTTTGGCAAATTGGCGATGGAGCCGACTTTTAGCACAAATGTTGAATAGAATTACTAATCTTCAACATTGCACAAAAGTTCAATAGAAGTACTTCA
>JAUIFC010000279.1 GCA_030429455.1 Bacteroidia bacterium
AAGTTCTTGTTCATCAATTTGGGAACAAAGATATATAACACCGCGATCAGAAGCTTTTGGTTCACTTAAATTTTGACCACAACAATAGCAATTTAAGTCATCATTTTTTTCCATAAAATAATCCCTTAATGAGCATCGTAAAAAGATTACATTCTCATACTAGATTTATCAATCATTCCTTCTAGTTATACTTTAGGTTAAAGTGTTACCTTGATCGATTGAGACCACCACCCAAAGCGGTCATTAATCAAAATGGGAAGCATCCACTCACTGGATAAGTCATTAGAGGCACGTGAAGAAAATATATTGTGCGATCATGTCACATTGTACTGCAGGTTATGGTACCATTTTTGGCGACAAGTCTTATCGCTATTTTAGTTGAGTGGTCAGCGTAAACTATATCTGCAATTTTATTGTCGGCTTTTTTCACACGAACCATGATGATACCCGCGGCGCTTTCAAATGTTATTCCTAATTGAGATGAGTGGTCTGATGGCTGTAATTCATATCCCCATTCTCTTATCTTACCTACAAATTCATTTCCATCTAAAGAGGATTGCATTTGTTCAAAAATACGACTTGCCTCAATGCCGTACCTGGTTTCAATTCTGGTTATATTCAGCCTATCAACGAGATTAATAGATTTTTCATCCAGCTCGTCCTCATTTAAGTCATCAGTTGTTTGATTTAGGTCGTAATAATAATCAATTACGTGGCGCCTTGTAAATTCCCTAACAATATTGCATTCTTGCTCCCAATACACATTAAATCGAGGCGTGAATTTTATCAATCCACCTAAATAACTGGCACCGTTTTTAATACGTTCAATTTTAGTAATTGTTACAGATATAAGTTCAAAATCAGGGTCTTCAAGTAAAATAAACGCCTGAATTGTGGGCTCCCCTTTATTTATAAAGTTAGGATTGTCATCCAACATGTATTTTTTGACTGCATCTTCATCGACCGCTCCAATATTTCTTAGAACCCCGGTTAAAGCTGGATAGACTTTTTCTTCGTCCAATGTCACAAACTCAAGGTCTAAATCTTTTGTGGCGATATCTTCTCTTGCCCTTTCCTCATTGCTCCCTACTCCTACGACTGAAAAGGATTTTTTTGCTGAAATTAACTCTTCAAAAAGAGGGATTCTATTTGGATGTTTTTTTTCGAATTTTATCTTGCATGAAATATCACCATTGGCTTCAGTTCGCTCAACTTCTATTTTGGGTAAGCTATCTTCGTATGATGAGAGTTTATCGATAGCCTTCGGGGTTATTCGTAATGGAACACGCTCTGTTTCTTTCCAAATTTGGAAATCTTTTTCAGCAATATCCAGGTTTAAACCTAATTCCTTGGCCGCTTTTTTACATAACCTAATTGGGATATTTTCTCTTCCCTCATTTCTTATCGATTTAAGAGGGGCTGGATTGAGTACGGTATCCACCCAGGTGGCGTCTTCCTGATGTTCGACACGCACATAGTCGTATATGATTTCTCTTTGTTTTGTTCGTCTTTTGACTAATCGAGGTGGAATATATAAATATCCTTCTTCTTCACCTAAATCACGCCCATTACAGTCGCACATAACCACACCGCAGTATGGTTTTATTGCGTCGCTTGACACCTCGAAATCAAATGTAATCATATCCGTAATTCCCCAAAACCGTACATCTCTTCACATGTGAAAAGGTATTATAGATTTTGTTACATAACAACTATTTTAAAAAAGCACTCTCCAAACACCAGGTAATTTATTTGTCTACGACCTGTAGTAAGAATTAACAAATATTGATTGTATTACCCGTAATAGGGTTTCCACTTTGGATCGTAAGCAGTCGTTTACTTTTCTTTAGTTTTTCATAGAATAGGAATTGAAGAGAGTTCAACATCAACGGGTGGCGGAAAAATGGTTAAAAATATACAACACATTATAATCTATACATCCATTGCAATCGCATCACTTCTGCTCAGTGGATGCGGTCAGGAACCAGATTTACAATATGAAGGAAAACTACATTTCGCGCTATCCGGCATGATGGGAGAATATGGTATGAGAGAAAGCAGTGTCATAAACGGTCCACCAACCTTAGAAATGAGAATTTCTGCTTTCTTTGTAAAGAACGACATAACTTACAGGCTTAATTTCTCAGACGATACCAACTATGACGGCGACTTATTAGATATCAATGGAACCATTCATGTGGATGAAAACTTCCCAATCCATTCAGATCACACATATCGGATTGAAGGTGTCTATTACCCTCATATCGATCCGGACCAGGAAACAACTCATTTTATGCCTCCTGCCGAATATATCTATAACTCCAATATTCAAACCGACGTTAAAATTGGTCAAGTTATACTCGACGGATTCGGCGTGCCGGCAGATCATACCCCCGTTCTGGTTAGGGAACTTTATGTTGATAAAATAGAGCTAGTTTCTGAAGGTGAAGGAGCATCAACACTACATTTCGGCATTAAAGACAATCATGTTTTTCAAAGAAACCTTTCTATATCAGGTTCTGATGTACAAGGTTTTGTGACGGTAAAAGGACAATTTAACGGGATGATTGTGCCAGGCTGGACGCAAACAACAAACTCAGAAGCCTTGAAGGTTATTGAAGAAGAACATTTACAAAGAACCAGATTGATTTTTAATTAATCCATCGAAACTTTCATCCACAAGGATATTTTATAGAAGTTCGCGTTAAATCAAACGAAACCTGACTGTCCGCTTTGGATCGGAAGCAGTCATTAGATTAACATCCATATTTTATTTAAGGCTCAATTATGTGAGAATGCAGTTCTGTTACAAAATTTCGGTAATCCCATCTTATGGCAACTTCCGATTTCTCTATTTGTCCCATAATAAGGACGTCAGCAGGATTGTCTCTAGTTCGAAGTTCCCAGAACTCAACTTTGTCTAGATACTGCTCAAATGTGTAATATTCTGATTTAAGAGCTACTTCAGAGTTCGGACCAATACCAATTAGCGAAAGCCAAGTTCCCGCACGGCAAATGGCTATTGCTTTATGGTTATCACTTTTTCTGGTTATTGGGACAACCAAATCATTACTATTGTCACCATCTAAATCTCCTGAAAGCAACCGTGGTAGAACCCAGGCTGATAATTCAAAAAGATTTCTATCGAGACCACAGCTATAAAATATCTCTGTTTCCTCATTAGAATAATTTGGATTAATAGCATCGATCTTTTCTTTAATTTCATCATCGCTTTTTGGCCAACTGAGGCATATATCGAACTTAAGGTAGTTCATCCTT
>JAUIFC010000057.1 GCA_030429455.1 Bacteroidia bacterium
GTGTTCACTTTTTTTTTCATGGTATTAAATATTAAAGATTACTTTTGCAAAGTAATTGAATATTAGAAGATTAAAAGCTACCGAAGGTTTAGTTCAACATGGTGTATAGTGCATACCCTGCGGGATACGCACCATACACAAACCGTTATATGCAATTTTCAGTTACAAATAGATAACAAATAAATTTTGAAAATTTCAAATAAGAAACAATATGGATAATCCCAAAGTTTATATTTCCTATGCATGGGGAGGAGAAAGTGAAAAAATTGTAGACGAGATTTGCAATCAATGTAAAGAGAATGGCTTAAATGTCATACGAGATAAAGAAAAACTTGGCTACAAAGGAAGTATTAAAGAGTTCATGAACGAAATTGGAGCTGGCAACTATATCATAACAGTAATTAGCGACAAGTATTTGAAATCTGAAAATTGTATGTATGAACTTTTGCAAATCTCTAACAACAAGAATTTTTCGCAAAGGATATTTCCTGTAATATTAGAAGATGCAAATATTTACAAAGCAATTGCAAGGATAAAGTATATAAAATTTTGGGAAAACCAAGTTAAAGAATTAGACGACGCAATAAAAGAGGTTGGTGCAGCTAATCTTCAAGGAATTAGAGATGATATTGATTTATATACTGAAATTCGGGGAACAATTGCAAAATTGACTGATATCATTAAAGATATGAATACTCTTACACCTGAAATGCATCGAAGTAGTAACTTTAACGATATTTTCAGAATTATATCAAACCAAAATCTTACCGAACAAAATACAATTGAATCCAGTATTGAAGAAACATTTGTAAATAAAAACTTAAAAGCAGACTGGGGCTATGCACCTGACATTACAAATTTCGTCGGAAGAATTTATGAGTTAGAATTATTGCAAAAATGGATTATTGAAGAAAAATCTCGATTAATACTAATTCTTGGATTAGCGGGTATTGGAAAAACAAAGTTATCGGTTAAGCTCGGAAAAAGTGGTATAGGAAAGACTGATTTGTCTATAAAAATAGCTCAAAATATACAAAATGAATTTAATTATATTGTTTGGAGAAAATTAATCAATGCACCTACATTAAGTGAATTACTTACAGATATTGTAAAATTTCTTTCAAATAATCAAGAAACTAAATTACCAGAAAAGCAAGGACTACAGTTCGAAAGAATAATGCATCATTTGAGATTTAAAAAATGCTTAATTGTCATAGATAATGTTGAATCTATACTGGATTCTAATAGTAAAACTGGCTATTTAGATGGGTATGAGAATTACGGTATGCTATTTAATCAGTTGGGTAATTGTTTACATAATAGTTGTGTTATATTAACAAGCAGAGAAAAACCGAATGAAATTGCGAAATTAGAAGGTGTTAATAGACCTGTTAAGGTATTAGAGTTAAGTGGCCTAAATTCTTTTGAAGCACGAAAAATATTTGAACAAATCGGTTCATTTCATGGAACAAATAATGATTATGATACAATTGTGGAACTGTACAACGGTAATCCACTTGCTCTTGAGCTAAGTGCGAGACATATTGAAGAAGTGTATTTTGGAAAAATTGCATCTTTCTTAAACTCTGGCAAACCTATTTTTAATGATATGCAAGAATTGTTGGAATGGCATTATGACAGGCTGAATGAATATGAAAAAGAAGTTCTATTATGGTTAGCAATTAATAGAGAACCAATTTCCATAGATGATTTACATAATGACTTATTAAGATACGATTCTAAAGATAATCTTCCATCAACAATTCAAAGTATTCAAAAAAGACTTCCCTTAGAGCGAAATCAGATAAACTTCACAATACAACCTGTTTTGGTTGAATACGCAACATTCAAATTAATATCTAAAGTTGGCAACGAAGTAAAACTCAACAAAGCTGATATTCAAGAATATTTGATGTCAGATTATGCATCAAATATTGCTAAAGAAATAAAGTCTGGCAAGTTCTATTTCTTTAGCAATTTTGCTTTATATAAAGCAACTGGTAAAAACCACATTAGAAATAGTCAAATACGTATTGTTATAAAACCCTTAATAGATAGACTTGTAGCAATTTTCGGAACCAAAGAATTACTAATTGAGCGTTTATTAACAATTATAAAAGGGCTTCAAACAGATATAATGATTGAAGATAACTATATACCTGGCAATATAATCAATTTATTAGCATATTTGAATTTTGATTTCACAAACTGTGATTTTTCAAATATGGTAATTAGACAAGCCTTTTTACAAAATCAAATTTTAAATAATGTAGATTTCACGAACTCAAAATTCATAAATACAAGATTTACACAATCTTTTGGCGCAATATTATCAACTTCATATAGCAATAACAACGAGTTACTTGCAGTCGGAAATACAACTAATAACATAGATGTTTATGACATCTATGCAAATACTTTATTATACACATTAATCGGCCATACTGATTGGATTTGGGCATTAGTATTTAATATAGATGACTCAATTTTAGTTTCAGGAAGTGAAGACAGAACATTAAAAATATGGGATTTAACCAATAATTCATGTTTAAGCACAATTCAACTTGACAGTCAGATAAGAACAGTAACAATTAACTCTGACAGCACTTTGATTGCTTGTGGTCTTGAAAATTCGAAATTTTATGTTATTGATGTTATAACATCTGAAATTTTATGGGAGCATAAAGATAACGATATGATAAAAACCGTCATTTTTTATCCTGATTATTCAAATATTCTTATCACATCTGGTGATGAAGGACTGATAAAATTTTGGAATATAAGTAGTCGTAAGCTTATTCATGTATGGCAGAATCACAAAGGAGCAGTACTTGATTTAGCTATTAGTAAGAATAAAAATTTAATGGCAAGCGCAGGCTCTGATAAACGGATTTTGATTTGGGACATTGACACTGGTAATATAGTAAAGGAATTAAGTGCACATAGCGATTGGATAACAAAATTATCGTTTTATAAAAATGATAATTTTATTATTTCTGGTAGTAAAGATAGTACAATAAAAATATGGGACGTAAAAAATAGTGTATGTATTGACACATACATCGAGCATACTGATGCCATAGTTTCTTTAGCTGTAAATGAAACTAAAAACATTTTAGCTTGTGGTAGCGAAGACGAATCATTAAGTATTTGGAATTTAAACGAAAGTAAATGCTTGAAAATAATTAATTCATATAATAATGCTATATGGAATATAGCTTATTCAGATAAGTCAAAATTAATGGCCATAAGTGACAACTACGAAATCTCAATCTATGATATTGATACCTATAATCAAATATTTAGTTTTCAAGAACACAGTGCAAGGTGTCGGTCTATTTGTTTTAATTCAGAAGGCAATCAACTTTTTAGTGGAAGTGAAGATAAAACTATAAAAATATGGGATTTAAAGAAGAAAACATCTATAAAGTCAATTCAAGCGCATTCTGAACCAATATATGCAATTGCATATAATGAAAAAAAGAATGTTATTGCATCAGGTAGTGAAGATAATACTGTTAAAATATGGGATTTAATCAATTATAATTGTGTGAAAGAAATTTCCAATGCACAATTTGCGGTTCGATGTCTTGATTTCAGTCCAGATGGTGAGTATTTAGCATTTGGAGATGATGATTTTAAGGTAAAAATTATTGAGATGAAATCATTTAAAACAATATATAGTTTTAATGACCACACTAACTGTGTTAGGGCAGTAAAATTTATTGATAATAAAACTTTGATAAGTTCCGGGGAAGATTCTGTAATAAAAATATGGGAAATTGGTCAAGATTCTGAAATCAAGACTTTATCAAATCACACAAATATGGTAAAGGCTCTCTCATTCAATGATAGTTCATTTATTTTTTATTCAGGCAGTGATGATATATCAGTAAAAATTTGGTCATTAAACGGCGAACTCATTTCAAATATCCAAGTAGCAGAGGATAGCATAAAAAGTGTTGAATTTATTAAAGCCAAAAACCAAATTGCAATAGGTGTTGAAAATGGAACTATCATAATTTGGGACATTGCTCAGAATGGCTTACATAAAACAATTACCCCAAAGAGACCATATGAAGAAATGAATATAACTAATATACAAGGCATTTCAACTGGAGATATTAATAACCTTAGAAATTTAGGTGCAATTATAAATTAAATAAACAATTTAGTCATGAGAAATACAGAATTAGCATTTCATTGGATATTAAATTTACTTGAAAAAAACAAAATTAATTTTCGGCTATCTGGAGGTTTTTCTGCTCAATTATATGGAACTAAAAGAGAATTAGCTGACATAGATATTGATTATGACGAAGAAAAACTTCCCCTAATAATGGATGATATTAAAGATTATATTATCTATGGTCCTGAAATTTATAAAGATGAGAGTTGGGATTTACATCTAACAACACTAAACTATGAAGGTCAAGAAATTGACTTAGCAGGCACACATAATACAAGAATTTTTGATATTAATAATAACATATGGACTAATTTTATAACTGATTTTGATAACAATAACATTATAAATGTATTTGGGAAGGACGTAAAAGTTATAAAAAAAGAAGATTTAATAGCTTATAAGACAAAACTGTCAAGAGAGGTTGATATATTTGATATTAATGCAATAAAATAAAGCATATAACAGCAGTTTGGTCGTCAGTCTGGCAGGTAGCTTGTTCCGTTTCGTGTGCTTCGCCCACTCCACTACACAAGCCACCTGCCAGCCCGCCGCCAAGCCGTATTCGTTGTGTAGCATTAAAAAAACGATATCAGAAATTTTCATGAACGGCATATTCAGAAACCTACTTTTCATATTGCTCCTACCTGTCATTGTAGTCGGACAATCCTCCGAATACATGAAATATCATAAGTACATTAATAAAGCTGATTCTTTATTCGGCAACGAACAATTTGAGGATGCATTAAATATTTACGATTCTGCATTTAAAGAATTTGAACCAGCATTCGTAAGAGACTACCTTATTGCTGCTCAAATTGCGACCATTACAAATTCAGATGATCGCATAACATTTTACCTTGAAAAGGCATTGAAATGGGGCTACCCATGCGATTGCGTTGAATCATTGCCAATTTTTGAAGACTATATCAAAACTGAAACTTGGGAAACGCTAAAGTCAAACGAATCGGAATATAGAAACATCTACGCCTCCAATGTTTCCTTGAAACTGAATAACGAATTCAGTATACGCTATAGAGATGAACAGGACAGAAAGTCTCAAAAGGTGGAATATGTACAAGTGGTTAAGTCGAATTATAACAGAATCAAATTGCTCATAGACTCTTTAGGCTTTCCTTCAGAGAATAACATTGGATTGGACGATGGCAGAATTGCTCCTAATAGGATTAACCAAATCTCAGGACTCGAAACCTGTACACCAAGTAATCAAAAAGTAATTGTAACACTCTTGCATTATGATAATCCAATAACCAACATTGGCCTCGAAAAATTTGTTTCTGCAATTGAATTAGGTCTGTTACACCCAAGAGACTTTGCTTATATTTTTACTTTCGAAAAGAATAATATTAGTCGGATTAGCAGTTCTCTTAACGTCAACAAACCAAACCTTCCCGACTATGACTTTAATTTTCCCTTTGGAAGTAAGAATGAAGACTATCAAAAAGTAAATGGAGATCGAGCCAAGTTTGGAATATGTTCATTGGAAATTGACCAAAAAGTTAAGTCCGTTCAGAAAAAGTATAAATTCAATATTCGAACACCATATTAAGAAACAATATTTCTGACACCTTAGACGACTATCATACTGGGCATAGAGTAAAAAAGAATTAACGCTACACAACAACTAAGTTTTCGTTGCGTCCGCAGGACGAACAATGAAAAATTGGGTTGAACCCTTCGTCAGACTCAGGACAGGCTACACCTAGTCGATTCAGTTAAGAGTTTGTAAATAATTCCTTTTGGGGATATCGATTTAGAGGTTGGATTTTTTCCAGCTTGTTTTGGAGAGATTTTCTTTAACCCTTAAAAATCATAAATCCTATTTTGCTAAACAAAAAACTGTTCTCGCTCTGCATATTGTTTCGATTTTGATGTACTTTTGAGAAAGATTGCCAAAACCCTTAATTGTGACTAAAATAAAAAATACCATCAACATATGAGAACAACTACCGTCATTTTTCCTCTGTTATTAATGCTCTTTTTTAGCTGTCAAACAGACAATAAAGAAAGGGGCAAGGAAACTAAAACTGAAAATCTTACTTCCAATGACTATAAGGATTTAGTTGCATTATTTAAAGAATGGAGAACCTTCGAAACGCCACCAAAACATGAGGGCGCACCCGATTATCGGAAAGCGACTTTTACTCAACGAATGTCGGTTTTTGATCAATTAAGAGCACGCCATGCTGCAATTGACACCAGTGGCTGGTCTGTCCCCCATAAAGTGGATTGGATGGTCATCTGGGCAGAGATGAACGGTTTTGATTTTAACCATCGCGTACTGAAACCATGGGAACGCGACCCTGCTTTTTACAAGACCATATGGACCTACAAAAGCGATGTTCCGGCTCATGAAGGCCCTACAAATCATGGCACCTTGGAATTATGGACCTATGAATTTCCATTAAGCGATGCAGAACGAGAAAGAATGCTCAATGATTTGGCCGTAATCCCATCATTAAACACCCAAGCCAAAACCAATCTGACAGGCAATGCCAGAGACCTCTGGATCACGGGTATCAGAGATATCAAGCAGCAATCTGAAGTTCTAGAAGGCATGAAAAGTGCTGCAGGTGTGAGTGCAGATGAAGACATGATGTCTGCAATTGAAAAAGCCCAAAATTCTACAAATCAACTGGTAGAATGGCTGGAAGCAGAATCAGATAAGAAAACAGGTCCTTCAGGTATAGGCAAGGATAACTACACATGGTATATGCAAAATGTGCATTTGGTTCCGCTTACTTGGGAAGATGAAGTGATGATTCTAAAAAGAGAACTTGCCCGTGCATGGTCGGCTTTGAAATTGGAAGAACATCGCAATAGAAATCTCCCTGAACTCATAGCCGCAGATTCACCAGAGAGTTATGATGCCCTTGCCGAACGTGCAGCCAGGAGTTTGATCAGCTTCTTAGAAAATGAGGATATTCTCACGGTGAAGGATTATTTCGACCCTGCTTTAAGAGAGCACTTGGGTACTTTTATTCCAGAGGAAAGGAGAAACTTTTTCTATATCACTTCTCATTATGACCCTCGCCCGCTTTTCTGTCACTTTTATCATTGGTTCGAACTGGCCAGAATGGAATATGAGCCTAACCCAAGTGAGATCAGAAGAGGAGCATTGTTGTACAACATCTTCGATTCTCGAAATGAGGGTGCTGCCACGGCAGTGGAAGAAATGTTTATGGATGCTGGCTTATATGATGATGACCCTAGAGTCCGTGAAATTGTCTACATCATGATCGCGCAACGAGCTGCCAGAGGATTAGGTTCTCTTTATGCGCACGCTAATGAAATGACCATGGAAGAGGCCGGTGGCATACATTCTGAATATACGCCTAGAGGTTGGATGAAAACTGAAAAGGAACTGTTGATATTTGAGCAGCACTTGTATCTAAGACAGCCAGGTTATGGCACTAGCTATATCACGGGCAAGTATTTGCTAGAAGCCACTATGGCAGAATATGCTCGAAGCAAAGAGATAAATGGAGAAGCATTCGAACTGAATGATTTCTTTGATAGCATCAATCGTATTGGCAATATCCCTGTAGCATTGACCCAATGGGAAATGACCGGAAATTCAGATCACATGATCATGATGAAGTGAGGAGATTTTGGATAAATATAAATACAAGCACATGAAACGAACATAAATTTTCATTATCCAAAATTCTTACAATAGGATGATAAAAATTTATGTAAGTTCCTGAATGTATTCAAATTTTTTGAACATTCAGAAATCAAAAAATTTTAAACAGATGAAACATATCTCTTTTTGGCAAATGGGGTTGATAAAAGGCCTACTGATGGCGATCACCCTAACAGTCAATGCACAGGAAAATGATCTCACCCTTGACGACCTCTTCGCAACACCAAAACTGACGGGAACAACGCCGTCACAGCCTGTATGGGCACCGAATAGTAAGTATTTCGCCTTTTCCTGGAATGAACCGGGAAATCCTGGTCGAGGACTCTGGGTATCCACAAGGGATGGGAAGGAGGTTCGCCGAATTTCTAATGCGACATCCCCTTCGGTACGCGATATTGTCTGGGCTAATGCAAATACGATCATCAGCTTGAGAGGTAACAACCTTTGGCAGACAAGACTAAGTCAAGGAAAAGACCTCGAATTGATGACTGTAGAAACAGGTGCAAATAACCTCTCAATATCACCAAAGGGTAATCACATGGCATACATAAGCAAGGGTGATTTGTGGCTTGCTGATTTCACCTCTAAACAAAATCGCCAGCTCACCAAGATTGGTATTGCAAGTCTCTCGAACCTAGGGAAGGGGCGTTACAGCCGACCGGAACGTGAAATCGGTCCTGGCATCTGGAGTGGGCCAACCTACAAGTGGTCTCCGGATGGCAAAACCATCTCAATTCATGTCGTTGACCGACGCGAGATGCGCAAAGTGCCTTTCCCAGATTATCTCGCTACCGAAACTAATCCTAACGAAGTACGCAGAAGTTACCCGGGTGATCCAAACGAGATTCGCAGGGTTGGCCTGCTTGATATAGAAAATAGTAACGTTGTATACCTTGATTTACCAGACCCAAGCGCCAACCAGATCATAGACTTCAACTGGTCGCCAAAAAATGCTCTGCTGGTTGATGTAGCATCCGACAATGCGGTTGAACGTAAATTGTATGTTGTTTTACCTGGAGAAACTCAACTACGCGAGATTTGGAGAGGTGTCCGAGAGAGCCGCATGTACACATCCTTTGGATCTCAATGGCATCCAGATGGGCAGCAGGTCATTTTCTTAAGCGATATGGGTGATCGCTACGGGCTTTATGCCATCGATCCCTCAACGTCTGAGAGCAGTCCAAAACTTCTAACAGATCCTTCTTACGATGTGCTGTCCGCCCCAAGTATTGCTGGTGATGCACTGTTTTATGCAGGGAATGGTGTTAATCCATACGAACAACATGTGTATCGCTTGAATATGTCTGAAGGCGAACCTGAGCAACTGACGCATCTTGCCGGCCGAAACCTAGGCTATCCTTCACCAGATGGCCAGAACTTGGTGTTCATGCACAGCAACGACACATCACCGCCTGAGCTTTACGCAGTAAGCAGCAAGAGTGGTGACACTAGGCGAGTAACCCATTCGCCATTACCCGCCTTCAACAAGAGAACTTGGGTGGATGCCGAATACGTCAGTTTTCCCAGTCTTGTAGATGACTACAGGCTGCATGCTCGGATTCTGAAACCTACCAACATGCAGCCCGGAAAGAAATATCCTGTGCTTTTTGGACCGGTTTATTCCAATACAGCGAGAAACCGATGGGCTGGCAACTATAGCCTCGTACAACAACTACTAGTCAAAAAGGGATATGTCATCGTACAGGTAGACTCACGTGGTAGCAACGGTTATGGCCGAGCATTCCGTGAGGAGTTCCTGCTGGGCTTTGCCGACCAGGACATAGAAGATTATGCAAGTGCGGTTGCCTACTTGGAGTCACTAGATTATGTTGACCCCGATCGTATCGGTATCTGGGGCAGCAGTTACGGTGGCACACTTTCCGTTTATTCGCTGTTGAAGAAGCCTGGATTATTTCAGGTAGGCGTTGCTGCAGCTGCGGCTGTGGACCCCGTGTTTTTTGGCACAGACGATGTGGCGATTGTTCGTACCCCACAGACACACCCTGAGGTCTTCGAAAGAAAAGCGTTGAAGTACGCAGCGAATCTGCAAGATAAACTCCTTTTCATCCACGGCATGCAAGACCATGTGGTACCTTTCAAAACGGTTGCCGTGTTAGCTGAAGAACTGATCAAACAGGGTAAGAATTTCGACTTTGCTTTTGCGCCAGGTGCGACGCATGGGTGGAGTCGTGAGAAGCATTACGATCGCTACCTCTTTGGTAAACTGATCGAATACTTCGACCGACACCTAGCCGAGTCGTCCGAGTAGATATTTGTTGGTGTCATTGCCAGGTGATAGAATAAATCTCCTATCGTCGATTTATTTCCATTCCATTACTCTATGCAATAGCAGTTTTTATTTAAATTTAGACTATTTGTAATTGACTTCAATGCTTCACATCGAAAGGTATGCCTGATTTAGCAATTGAAAATGCTTGTCGAAGTTGCTTAATATTTACCCTAAATAAGACTAGTGTTTATTCTTAACTTTGTGATCAACACTAATTGGAATACCATTTTTCTAGGTAAAATAACTCATAAACAACGGCTTATAGTTTTTTAGATTTAATCTATAATGCCATATTTCAAACCTTTAACAAGCCTTAATTTGAGAAATGTTATTTGCTAAAAATACTCTTTAAAAATTAAAAGTTCTTTTTTGCTAAACATAAAAACTGTGCTCTGTATGCATATTGTTTCGATTTTGATGTACATTTGAGGCAGACTGCCGTTAGTCATTATTGAAATTTAATAACAAAAAATAGAATTATGAGTATAAGAAAAATACAATTCATATTTAGCCTATTATTTATTGTAGGTTATATAGCTTTAGTCGTTATCATTCTTTGTGTTGAGATTAGCGATACTTTAAATATGAAGAAAGGTGAAAATTCTATGATGGGTGAAATAAAAATTCTTTTAGGGGTTTTGACTGGCGGAGTGGGGCAAATATTAAATTTTTGGTTTAATACTGCAAAGGAAATTGAAAGAAAAAAAATAGAATCCTAATCAATCAAAAAACAGTTGTAAAGACAATTGAAAAGCTTTACAACAACTGATGAATCCTATCTGCTACATTGTCCAACATTGCCTTACAAATCACAAATTGCATTGAAACGTTTAGCCAAGCCCTTGTAAATAATATAAAATGATAAAAAACCTATTTAAATACCCAACAACTTATTTATTTACTGTTATTATTCTATATTCCGTATATGATTACTTTGAACATATAGGTAGAAGCGGTTCGACTTTTGAAGAACACCCATTGTATTGGCTTTTATTTAGTGTAGCAGGAGTACTATCCTTTATTATAATTGTACTTCTTGTTAAAAATACTATCCAAAGAATTTTTAATCACAAAAATTTAATTATCGAAGTAATAGCTATTGGAAGTTGGCTAGCGCTTTACATTTCAATGTTAGGTCCAATGAACAATAAACTATTTTGGTCATTTGACAATTTGTATTTTAGATTTAGTTTTGGTCCTTTTTTAATAATACTAGTTGGCTATTTCACAATTAGAATAATCATTAATCTTATCCTACGAAAAAAGGCATTGTATTCTAAATAATTGCTAATTCCTTCAACTAAGTTTTTCCCGATAGGCATCTCTGGACAGGCTGTGAATAGGGCTGGCTGCACTTGGTCGATTCGGCTATAAGCTTTTAAAAGATTGCTATTTTAGTTATCGATTTCAGTGTTGAGTTATTTCACCTTCCTATGGAGAGATTTTGTTCATTTAGGATATGTACTCGCTAAAAAAGCATAACATTAAAAACAAAAAAACCTCATCATAAGATGAGGTTTAAAAGGTGGTACCTCCAGGAATCGAACCAGGGACACAAGGATTTTCAGTCCTTTGCTCTACCAACTGAGCTAAGGTACCATAATTGGGGTTGCAAATATATATTCATTTATTGTAATGCCAAAATATTTATTTAAAAAAATCATTTGTTACTTTTGTCCACTATGAATCTCGTTATAGATATAGGTAATACCAAGATAAAAGCAGGCTTATTCAAGAATGATAAACTTGAGAAAACCTTTTCAAGCCATCCATCAGATTTTTTGCAGTTACTTAAAGAAATTAAAAATGCTTTTCCATACATTGATAATGTCATGTATTCAGCTTCTGGAAAAGTAGAAAAAAATAGTCTTGAATTTCTAAAATCTAATTACAGCCTTTACCAATTATCGCATTTATCTCCAATTTCATTTCATAATTTTTACGAAACGCCAAACACCTTAGGATTAGATAGAATTGCGCTGATGTCAGCAGCTCAGCGTTTGTATTCGGATAAAGATGTTTTGGTTATAGATGCCGGTACGTGTATAACAATAGACTTTAAAAATAAGGATGATGAATACTTAGGTGGCAATATTTCACCAGGAATTCAAATGAGGTTTAGAGCTTTACACCATCAAACAGCAAACCTTCCTCTTGTGGAATTACAGAAGCCAAAATCACCTTTTTTAGGCAGAAATACAACAGACGCTATTTTGAATGGAGTAATAAATAGTGTCGTTTTTGAAATAAACGAGTATGTAAGTCGTTATAAATCAGAATATCCGGATTTAACAGTTATTTTAACAGGAGGTGACCAACATTATTTGTCAACAAAACTAAAAAGTAGCATATTTGCGGATTCAACATTTCAGCTGAAAGGATTGCATGCAATTCTTGTAAATATATTGAATGACTAAGAAAGTATTTTTAATTATAACCCTATTTATATCTTTTAACAGCTTCAGTCAAGAAGGAACCTTTTCACCATATTCTTTTTTTGGCGTAGGAAATAATACTTTCCGAGGGACAGCCGAAAACAGATCTATGCGTGGTTTGAGTGTGTTTTCAGACAGTATACATTTAAATCTTCAAAATCCTGCAGCTTACGGCGATTTAAGACTTACAACATTTACCATAGGTGCAACGTCAAATAGTTTAAATTTAGAAGATAATACGACTTCCGAAAGTGTGGGTTATACGACTGTAGATTATATTTCGATAGGGATTCCATTCAAAAAATTTGGTGTAGGTTTTGGGCTTAAGCCATTGTCCTCTGTAGGTTACGAGATACTGACTTCCGAAGGCGATGTTACAAAATCTTTGAATGGTAGAGGAGGCTTAAATACAGTGTACTTGTCAAGTGGCTTCAAACTATTTAAAAATTTTACAATTGGAGCAACTGCCAATTACAATTTTGGAGAAATTGAAAATCGTAATCTCATAGCTCAAGATAATGTTGAAAGAGCTTCACGAGATATCAATACCAGTAATATAAGTGGACTTACGCTTAATTTTGGGCTACAACACAAGTTTAATATTACTAGGAAGTATTTTTTTAAATATTCTTTTTCTTATTCTCCTGAAACATCTTTGGATATTGATAACGACAGGCAATTGGCCACAGTTTTGTTTGGTGCTAATGGCACAGAAGTAGTTATCGACGATATACAATCGACAACAACCTCTTCGCAAGTGGATTTTGGCTCGAAGCTGAATGGTGGATTTGGAGTAGGGCAAGAGCGCAAGTGGTTCGTTGGTATGGAATATTCGAGGAACACAGCGAGCAATTTTGATGAAATAAATTTTAATAATAATATAGATCTTAACTACGTTGAGTCGGAAGAAGTTAAACTAGGCGGGTATTTTATACCAAGATTTAATTCGCCTAGAGGATACTTTAATCGGGTAGTTTATAGAGCAGGCGTGAGGTATTCTCAAACGGGAATGGACTTTAGGCAAGAGTCCATAGACGAGTTTGGCATATCTTTTGGTCTAGGTTTGCCTGCAGGTCGATTTTTCAGTAATATTAATTTAGGTGCAGAATATTGGACGAGAGGAACGACAAACAACAATTTAGTACAAGAAAATTATTTTAGTGTATTTTTGAGTCTATCATTTAACGATTTATGGTTTCAAAAACCAAAGTTTAATTAATAAAACAAACAAATTATGAAAACGAAATTACTTACATTACTTTTAGTTTCCACGTTTGGACTTACGTTACTCAAAGCGCAAGATTGTAAAGTGGATTTGAGCTTGTATAACGACAGTGCCAAGGCAAAAATTTACCAAGATGCTTTACCAAGGTATGAGAAATTAATAGAATCTTGCCCTAAAGTGGGAATAGCCTTATACCAAAGAGCAGATAAGATGTTCAAGGACATGATAAAAGCTGAAAAAGATGAAGCAAGAAAAACCGAACTAGCTGAGATGAAAATTAAAAACCTTAAGTTAAGGTTAGAGCATTTTCCACAAAAATCTCCAATTGGGATGATTTACTCAGAAATAGGTGAAGATATGTACAATTACAATATCGGAACATCAGATGATCAGTTCGAATATCTAGATGATGCGTGGCAACAAGATGCTGCCAATTTTAAATCGCCAAAAGGCCTTTACATTTATTTCTTATTACTTAATAAATTAGAAGATGAAGGTAAAAAAGAAATCAACGAATTATTCAAAAAGTATGACGAGTTGATTGCTCAAATCGAGGGGATGGAAAATGAGCAAGCAATTGTTGCAAAAACAATATTGGCTAAAAAAGAAGACCAACAAGAACTTTCTAAGAAAGAAGCCAGAGACCTAAAAAATAGTGGGATTTACCTTAAAAACTACGCTAAAATTAAAAAAGGAATTAGTGGTGTTTTAGGTCAGAAAGCAGATTGTGATAATTTAATTCCACTTTACACAAAAGATTTTGAAGCTAAAAAGACCGATAATGAATGGTTAAGAGTGGCTGCTTCAAGAATGAATGCTAAAGACTGTACTTCAGATCCATTGTTTTTTAATTTGGTTGAAGCTTTGCACAATTTAGAACCATCTGCGAA
The DNA here is from genome assembly GCA_030429455.1 of Bacteroidia bacterium. GTDB lineage: Bacteria > Bacteroidota > Bacteroidia > Flavobacteriales > Flavobacteriaceae > Psychroflexus. Next base: position 14,694 of record JAUIFC010000057.1, read on the forward strand.
AACAGCTTTCTACTTAGGTCGATTGGCAATGGCTAATGGCGATAATAATACTGGCCTTGATTATTTTAAAAATGCAGCAGAGCTTGAAGAAAATCCACTGGACAAAGCAAAAGCCTATTTTAGCATTGCAGAGATATACAAAAAGAGAGGATCTTTGACCAATGCAAAAAATTATTACAACAAAGCTTTAGAGTTTAAGCCTTCTATGGGTATTGCATATTTAAGAATAGCCAGCATGATTGCTAGTAGTGCTAACGACTGTGGCGAAACGACATTCGATAAGCAAGCTGTATATTGGAAGGCTGAAAAGTATGCAAGAAGAGCAGCGAGCGTAGATGCTAGTTTAAAGAAAAACGCCCTAGAAACGGCAGAAAGCTATAAGCAAAGAGCGCCTTCTAAAGCAGATATATTTCAATACAACATGCAAGGTCAAACCATCAATTTCCCATGTTGGTTTGGAGGTAGCGTAAAAGTGCCTAACTTGTAGCATGCCATTTAAAAGATTAATTGGACAAAGCATTGTAGCAATTCTTATTGTTGCAATGCTTTTTTCTTGTGAAGGTAATTTAAGTGATATTAACAAATTTAACCAAGAGGTGAATGTGCCTCAAGGTGTTGCAAAAAACATTAATCTTTTTTATACAGATAGTGGCCGTGTTAAAGCCAATTTAAGAAGTCCAATAATGATGGACTACTCCAATGAGAAAATGAATTTTATGGTTTTTCCAATTGGTGCTGAAGTAGATTTCTTTAGTAAAGATTCTACAAAAAATACAATAGTTGCAGATTCGTCCGTCGTTTATAATACGCCTTTCGATTTGATCGACATGAGAGGCAATGTCAAAGTAATCACCTCCGACAGTACAATTCTTACGACATCTCAGTTGTACTGGGATACCAAAAAGGAATGGATATTTACAGACAGGGATTATAAGATTAGACTCTCTAACGGAACAGAAAATGAAGGCGCAGGCTTCGATGCCGACCAGGATTTTAAAGTTTTCAACTCCAGAAGCAATACTGGAATACAAATTATTGAAGAAAACAAATTATAGTGTAACACTTTCTTAAAATTGATACTAACGGGGTAGTAAAAATAAAATTGGCATGTTTTTAGTGTCGACAAAATTTAAAATCAACCCATGAAATCAATTTTTTATTCAGTATTTTTCTTTTTTTTAATTTTCAATTTACAAGCTCAGGAATGTTCGGATGAGCTGAGCATGTTTAACGAAAGCGCAAAAGCAGAAATTTTCGACGATGCCATGCCTAGGTATTCTAATCTCGTCGAAAACTGCCCAAAACAGGACATTGCACTCTACATTAGAGCAGACAAAATGTTTGGTAAAATGCTCAAGTCTGAGCAAGAAAAGACAGATTCTCAAGAATTAGTCAGTTTAAAAATTGAAAATTTAAAATTAAGATTAGAACATTTTCCAGAAAAGTCGCCAATCGGTTTAGTCTATCCTAGTATTGGAAAAACTATGTACGACAACAAAATTGGAACGCCAGAAGAACAATTAAATTATTTCGAAGAAGCATGGCAAAAGGATTCGAAAAATTTTGAATCTCCAAAAGGTATTTACATTTATTTCTTGTTGTACAATGGCCTCGAGGATAAAGGCGAAATAGAGTTAAACGATTTGTTTGCAAAATATGATGAATTAGTGAATCATATCGAAAGTATGAAAGATAAGCAAGCGAGTTTGGCAAATGATTTTTTAGAAAAAATTGAATTAGGAGAAAGACTTACCATCAAAGAAAGTAGCATGTATAGCAACACAAAAATCTACTTAAAGAATTATGATAAGATCATTAGCGGTATGGGAAAAATAGTAAGTGATAAAACAAGCTGTGAAAATATCATTCCTATTTATACCAAAGAGTTTGACGATAGAAAAAACAATAAGAAATGGCTAGAGATTGCCGCATCAAGAATGAATGCTGAAGATTGTACTTCAGATCCGTTGTTTATTAAACTTGTTGATGCACTAAATACCATAGAACCTTCGTCTAAAACATTAAAGTATTTAGGCATTTTGGCGTCAAGAAATGGAGAATTCAAAAAAGCCATAGATTATTTTAACCAAGCCATAGACATGGAGGAATCTACAAGCGAAAAAGCAAAACTAAACTTCATGATTGCCGAATATTATATGGATAGGCAAGCCTATTCTACAGCAAAGAGTTTTTATGATAAATCTTTAAAGTTAAAACCTTCTATGGGTATTGCTTACTTAAGAATTGCAACGATGATAGAGAAAAGTGCCAATAACTGTGGCCAAGATGCATTTGAAAAAAGAGCAGTTTATTGGAAAGCTGAAAGTTATGCTAAAAGAGCAGCTAGTGTAGATGCAGGTATAAGAAAAAACGCTCTAAAGGCTGCTGATAGGTATAAGCAGTTAGCGCCATCCAAACAGGACATTTTTACTTCCGAAAAACAGGGACAGACAATCTCTTTCGATTGTTGGGTAGGCGGAAGCGTCACTGTACCTGCCATAGACAAGAAGTAATACATGGATAACTCTGACTCGAAAAGATTTGAGTCCAAAATATAAAATAAAGACCTTGATTTACATTAAGGTCTTTATTTATTTCAAGGTTTTGAGAAGTCTCTATAAACTCATAGATGACATAGGTTCCAAAAATTCTATTTACATTTGTTTTATTTTTTTTATAAATTCAAAATTTGAAATTCTTTAATTTTTTTCAATACGCCTACTTAGCAGTAGCAGTTTTTTTTGTCGTTGAAGCCATAAGAGAATGGAATAATGCCACAAATCAAGCCTATATGTTTTTGTTTTTAGCCGCAATAGCAGTTTTTATGTTTTTTTTCAAAAGACATTTTCGTAATAAATACAAGAAAAAAGGCTGATGCAGACAGAGTGGATATATATTATTGTATCTCTTATCCTTTCTGCTTTTTTTTCTGGAATGGAAATCGCCTATGTGTCTTCAAATAAGCTACATATCGAAATTGAAAAAAAACAGAATAGTGTGCTGGCAAATATTTTAAGTCAGCTTACAGCAAAGCCATCAAAATTTATTGCTACGATGTTGTTAGGCAACAATATAGCCCTGGTGGTATATGGGCTTTTTATGGGGAAAGTACTCACAGCATGGTTGTCAGGGCTGTCAACGCAAGATACGGTGTTATATTATTTCACGCACGAGGCACAACTGTTTACACAAACAGTGCTTTCAACCTTACTTATTTTGGTCACTGCAGAGTTTCTGCCAAAAGTTATTTTTCAAATTTATGCAAACCAAATCATTAGAGTATTGGCAGTTCCAGCAATTGTATTTTACTACCTATTCTGGTTGGTGTCAGATTTTATCATCTGGATTACGGATGCTATATTAAAAAAGGTATTTAAAGTAAAAGGAGACAACCTAGAGCTGGATTTTACAAAAGTTGAACTGGGACATTACATAAGCGAACATATAGATGCCAATGAAATTGATGACGAAGTAGATTCTGAAATCCAAATATTTCAAAATGCCTTGGAATTTTCTAATGTCAAGGCTCGTGAAGTAATGATTCCTAGAAATGAAATTATTGCTGTTGAAATTAATGAAAATCCAAAAAATTTGATAGAATTGTTTACTAAAACAGGGTTGTCAAAAATATTGGTTTATAAGGAATCCAACGATGATATCACGGGCTATGTACACTCTTATGACATGTTTAAATCTCCAAAGAGTATTCAGGAAATTTTGCGGACGGTAATTTTTGTGCCAGAAACTGTTCATGTCAAAGAGGTTCTAAATAACCTGATTAAAAAACAAAAAAGTATTGCTGTCGTAATCGACGAATATGGTGGCACGAGCGGGATGATGACTGTTGAAGATATCGTCGAAGAACTATTTGGCGAAATCGAAGATGAACACGATTCTTTAGCATTGCATGAAGAAGAAGTTTCTGAAAACAAATACAAATTTTCTGCTAGGCATGAAGTTGATTATTTAAATGAAAAGTATAAAATTAATATTCCCAAAAGTGAATCTTACGAAACGTTAGGAGGTTACATAATGAATCATGCTGAAGAAATTCCAGAAGTCCATGCTAAGTTTGAGATAGACAACTTTAAAATTGAAATCCTCGAAGCGTCCAATAAAAAAATTGAATTAATTCAACTGTCGTTAACAGAATTGGATTAATGTATCAAGTCATTTTAGTTTTAGATTAAAATAATTGATTGTGAAATTTTAAAACAAACCTTATTGAATTCTATTTAAAAATTTAACGAGCCTTCTTGCTTATTCAGATTATTAAATATAACCTTATTGTTTCATAGTAAAAACAAAAATCTTATTTTCGCAAACTATTTTATAAAACACTAAAAATCATGGCGATTTTAAATGCAATACGAAAAAGGACAGCCTTTCTAATAATTATTATTGCACTAGCACTTTTTGCTTTTGTATTCACCGATTTGATCGACACTTCAGGTAACTCAGCAGCCAAAGTAGTGGACAAGATTGGTCAAGTTGGCGGAAAGTCCATAGATAGAATTCAATTTGCTCAAAATGTCGAAGGACTTGTACAACAATCACAAGGGCGAACAACCACGATGCAAGCCGTAAACCGAGTTTGGGATGCAAAAGTTGAAGAATTAGCACTCGAAGAAGAGTTTGAAACTTTAGGAATAGAAGTGGGCAAGGACCAAATCATCACCAAGCTTTCGGAAGTGTTGGCAGGTAATCCCAACTTTTCAAATGACGAAGGTTTTTTTGACGAAATGGTCATGAATGAGTATTTGGCTAATTTGACGGAGCAACAAAGAGTACAATGGAGCAACTACGAAAAAAGTATAGAAAATCAAATTAGAAAAGAGATATATTTGAGTTTGGTAAAAGCTGGAATAGGATCAACACTTTTGGAAGCTGAACAAGATTATAAATTCAAAACAGATAATGTGACTTTTCAGGTGGTTAGAGTTCCTTTCGAAAAAGCAGAAAATGTAGAAGTAACCTCTGCCGATATCGAAGCATATATCAATGAAAGACCAACAGAATTCGAACAAGAAGCACAAAGAGATATCCAATATGTTCTTTTTGAAAACAAAGCCTCCAAGGCGGATGAAGATGCAGTAGAATCTGATTTAGAGAGTTTAATAGAAGATTTTAAGTCAACGGAAGATGTTGAATCGTTTGTAACCGACAATGCTGATCAGAGTTACAATGCGACATTTAGATTTGAAAATCAATTGCCAACTGCAAACAAAGACGAATTACTTGCATTGGAAGTTGGAGATGTATTCGGACCATATAGAGAAGATAACGTATGGAAAGCGACTAAACTCGAAGCAACACAAAAAATGCCTGATTCTGCTAAAGCAAGTCATATCCTAATTTCTACAAGAGACCAAAAAGTTGAAAGAACACAAGAAGAAGCTAAGGCATTAGCGGATAGTTTGTTTGAAGTTGTACAATCTAGCCCCAATAAATTAGGTGAATTGGCAAAAGAGTTTTCTTCGGATCCTGGTAGTGCAGAAAAAGAAGGAGATTTAGGTTGGAATCCATATGGCAGATTTGTGCCAGAATTTAACGAAGCTGTTTTTACAAACGACCCTGGATACATTGGTCTTGTAGAGACACAATTTGGGTTTCATATTATAAAAGTAGAAGAACTTTCAGCCGAAAGTACAATGTACAAGTTTGCCGATTTAGTTCTTGAGATAAAACCTTCAGATGCTACGCTTAGCGATGTATATAGAGATGTAGGTAATTTTCAACTAGACGCTCAAGACAAGGATTTTACAGAACTAGCAAAGGAAAACAACTATGAAGTAAAACCAGTTTTAGGGATCAAAGCTTTAGAAGAAAATATCCCAGGTCTAGGTGCACAAAGGCAAATTGTCAATTGGGCATTTAATGAAGAAACATACGAAGGAGACATCAAACAATTTGATATTGGCT
>JAUIFC010000058.1 GCA_030429455.1 Bacteroidia bacterium
TATTGGTGCAAGAGATCATCTGCCCCAGTGGTACCTGTTAGAAATATATGATAAAATTATTGGATGCGCGGGATTGATTACCAACGATTTTATCAGTAGGGGCGACTTATATCCTTGGTTAAATGCACTTTTCATTCAAGAAAGCTATAGAGGCAACGCTTATGCAAAGATTTTAATTGAAAAGGTAAAGGAGGACGCCAGATCTTTTGGTTATATCTATCTCTACCTAGCCACATCTCATATAGGATATTACGAGAGGTATGGATTTGACTATATTGGTGATGGTTATCATCCTTGGGGTGAGCAATCGAGGATTTATCAAATAAAGCTATAAACACTAGTTGAAGTATCAATTACTAACAATATTCAATGTTTCCCAAATCAAAACTGATAGATTTAGGCTTTGACCTTTTGTCTATATGACAACAACAATTTACCCTCAAATCTATTTTCTATATGTTTAATCTTTCCTAAAGGTTTTTAAAGCCAAAAAAAAATCCCAAACTTTTTAGTTTGGGATTTCAGATATTCTATTTTAAAAACGTTTAGTCTTGAACAACAAAATTAATTGGTAATCCATAAATTACACCAACTTTTTGTCCTCTTTGTTCTCCTGGCTTCATCTTAGGCAAACTTTTTATAACTCTAACCGCTTCTTGTTCTAGTCTTGGGTGAGGTCCACGTGCTCTAACGTTTACAACGTCTCCGTTTCTATCAATTTTAAATTGAACACTTACACGGTTACGACCGGATAGTCCTAATTCTGAACCTAAACCAACATCAAATTTCTTATTTACAAATTTATTGATTTTCTCACTCATGCATTTTTTCTTGTCCTTGGCCTTTTCGCAACCTGGAAAGATTGGAACTTGTTGGATAAGTGCAAATGGAACATCTTCGATAACTTCTTCTACTTCTTCAACCTCTTCAACCTCAACAATTTCTTCTTCGGATGTTTCAGTCGATTCGATCACTTCTTCTTCAACTTCAGAATCGTCTTCTACAACTTCAATAATTTCTGGTGCTGGCGGTGGTGGCGGCGGTGGCGGCGGTTGATTTTGCATTTCTGTAATTACAGCATCTTCTTCCTCAAGCATGTCAAGATCTACAATTCCAACGTCGATATCATCTTTATCATAAGTCTTCCATTCTATTGCTCTCCAAGATATTAAAAGCATAAGTACTAGACCTATTTGGAAAAAAAGCAAGCTCTTTTTGCTTAAGTCTTTATCCGGATTTTTCTTTGTTTCCATTTGTTTAAAATTTTGTGTACTAAATTATGTTTATTTTTCTAAAAAATCAAACTTATTTTTTATTTATGAATACTTCAACTTTAAAAAAGATAAAATATGCTAAAAATATACCTAAACTATTTGCCAGAGCATCCCACCAATCAAACGTTCTATAAGTCGTTAGGCCATATTGCAAAGTCTCAATTATAATGCCAAAAATTATTAATGTTACAATTATATAAACTTTTAAGTAATTTGAGAAAAGTTTCTTTTTAAAATAAAAAAACAAAAACCATACATTGGCTAAAACAAAGTAGGCCGCTAAATGATATACCTTATCACTTGCTTCTATTTGTATAATTTGCACTTTACCGATATTGGCAAGAGACAAAAATAATATGAGTATGGTAAAACCTAAGGCAAATACAAAACTTACATTAGCCTTCCACGTGTGTTTTGTAAGCATCACTAGAAAGTAAGTTTTCTGCTTCTTCAGGATTAGTCAGTTTTATCTTAATAATCCAGCCTTCGTCATAAGGTTTTTCATTGACAAGTTCAGGTTCGTCTTCAAGAGTCTCATTAAACTCGATGACCGTGCCTGAAAGTGGCATAAATAAATCTGAGACTGTTTTTACAGCTTCAACTGTTCCGAATACTTCTTCTTGCGCAAGTTCATCCTCCAAAGTTTCTACTTCTACATAAACAATATCACCTAATTCACTTTGTGCAAAATCTGTGATACCAACAGTGGCCACATCGCCTACTATTTTTACCCATTCGTGGTCTTTTGTGTACTTTAATTCGTCTGGTGTGTTCATAGCTAAAAATAAAATTTGTTCAATATATTAATTAATTTCCAAAGTTGTATGTTAATCTAATTCCTGTTCTAATTGTGGTTTGGGGAAATATGGTCGAAACGGCATTTTCCGAAAAAGTATGATCGTAGAAAAATGCTGCGGTCAAATTTCTTGTCAAACCATAATCTGCTGTAAAATTGATTGTCCAAATGTCTTGTCCTGCCGTAGTACGATTATTCTGCACGTCTAGACTACGAATTATGGTTTCATTTCGTCTAAAGGATATGTCTGCTTTGAGATTTAAATCGCTTGACAATATTCGTCGATTACCTTGAAATTTGGTTGTTATTCGCACATCTCTTAATCGATACCCTAAACCTACTCTGTACTCATCGCCTTGAATTTCAGTCAATAAGTTATTGTTAAAACTTAAAGACAACATTCTATCTCTTCGGATTTCGGCTAGAATACTCACAGAATTTTTCATCTCAAAGTCTAGCTTGATTAATGGCGTAAATTGCTCCGATAAATTTATATTACCAATAAATAACCTATTGATAAAGTTGCCATTTTGGTCTTTATTAAAATCACCAAATGGATCTACACTGTCGTATTCCAAATTATTCTGAAATTGATTTATGGTATAATTTGAAGTATAGCCATGTTCAATAGAAAATCTAACAAACCGTTCTTTAAACCAATTTAGACGCATTAACCCAATATATTTCATATTCCAATTCGGCAAAGGCGTATTTCTAAATGCCCCTAAGCTTACAGAGCTTGCATCTTCTCCGCTGTATGCTGCCAAAAATGCTGGCAACAACACAGCTTGATTGGTTTTACCAAAACCTATAGGGAAACCTTCTTCGTCTAAATTGTTAGGATCGTTTGTGTTTATTCCTGCTTGTTCAGCTAATCGCCTGGCCACGACTAATCTATTTGCTCTAAATTGTTCAAACGGGGTTGATACTTGCGATGTAGATGTCTGGAACGCGGTGCGAATCAAATTAGTCGAAATACTAAAATTCCCAAATACATTTGGTGTCAATGAAAAATAATCTAACGTTTCTGGATCAACACGGTAGTTTTCTGTATAGGTATCCATGTACATTCTGTTCGCAAGAAGGTCTATGGTAAGGCCTGGCAATAATTTAATTCCTGCTTGAACATCCAATTGCTCATTTAAATTTCGAGTATATTGCTCGTTGAAATTTTGAAATAAAGTAAGCCAACCTTTTCTAGCAGCAATTTCTCTTACATCATTTTGACCACCAAAAACAAAACCTGCCGAAGGCTTAAGCGTTCCTAAAAAACCAACATTATTTAAGTAACCCGGTAAAAATATACCTCTGCTTTCAGAATAATTGATTCTAGCATTGTCTACTGCTCTTAAAACTGTAATTCCCGTATTTAAAAGTTTATCTCCGAAGCTTAAATCCGTATCTTCTTCAGCTTGAGCTTGTGTTTGCTGCTGGTTATTGTTTGGCTGTTGACCTCGACGTCTTCTGTTCTGCTGATTGTTAACTGCTTGTGTTTGCCCTGAATTACCTTTAGTTTTTAACCCAATATAATCGTAAAACGTAGAGAATGTTAGCGTTCCGTTGATCTGATGTTGAGCGGAGTTCTGAATGGTATTACCCAAATTAGGTATGTCTTCTAGATTTCTAACCAACTCCGAACTCTTTTGCCACAGAAAGTCTCCAGTATAAGAATAGGTGGCATTAATAAATTTCAAGAAAGGCACCTTGTCAAAAGGTAATGTATAATTGACCTGCAAAGTTTGATAATGCCTGTTCGCGATTCCAGTATCAAAGAAATCTGTCCAAACGCCTACAGAATCATCTTGAACATTATCCTCGTCGATAAAATTCCGAATCACTCTATTTTGTGAAGAATTAAAGTTGAAATTTATCGACTCTGTTAATTGATAATCTACAGCAAAATTCCAATCGAAGAAGTAATTACGCTGAAATAATTGGGGCAACTGAATATTACCTTCTGTAAAATCTGGATCTCTAAACCTTAATGAACTAAACTGTCTATTGATTGTTGTTCCAGCTGTTACATTTGTTGGTAAAGCATTAAAATTGAAGTCTTTAATTAAATCAAAGTATGGACTTTTCTTTAAAAAGCCAACATTTTTAAAAGGCTCTACTTTAGCTTGTGGAAAAGAATAATTGTAGGTTGCATTGACATCCACATTTTGTTCCGTGGATTCTTCAATTTCAAAATTCCTTCGATCTTGTTGATTATACGTCCCCGAAAATGTGAAATTTTCCACATCATAAGGCATAGGTGTTTTCTGGTTATTTGTACGTTCTTTTCGTAATCCAATAATGCTTACACTTTCTCTCTTCGTATAATCTTCTGCCCGTTCTCTAAGCTGATCCTCTGTTTCTGCATTTTCGGCATTATCCAGTAATGTTTCTAACTCGATATCTCTTAAAAGCGGATCAAATTGAGGGGTAATTAATGTTTCGCCTCTGCTGTAAGACAAAGGAATTTTGATGCCTGTTTTTTCTGGTAATAGCATTCCAAGATTTACAGTTGTTGTGACATCATACTCAATAAGGTCTTCTTGACTTCTTTGGTTTGGACCTTCTTCAATCCCACCAAAGCCTATGGTACTTCGTCTACCTGATGCCGATACCGTAGCAAAATCGGCAAAATTTGTATCAAGATTTACTATTCCTGCCCAACCGCTTTGGTTTTTTAATCCTGACAGCCTTAACTCGTTAAACCAGACATTACCCGAAACATTTTGACCTGTTTGGTTTTTTAAACCTAGCATTAAAACTCTTATGTCCCCAAAGCTTGGATTTCCTTTGATACCAACTCTAAGTTGATCGGTCTGAATATCTCCGGATATTTCATTTAGATTTTCATCAAAAAAGTTTAACTCCAAATTACTTAAGGTAGAGCTTCCAACAACAATCGATTTTACCTCTTGTAATAGCTGTAAGGGAATATTTAATTCATTTTCCAAAGGCCATACTCCTCGAGGCGAAAAATCTCCTAAATCGCTCACTTTAAGTGGTACTTCTATTTGATAATAGTTATTCGTAAAGTCTAACCCCATCCGTATAAAAGCCACCAACTCATCATCTTGCAATTGGTCTTCTGGTGGAGGAAGTGCTTCAGCATGTAAAAACATTTCCAAGTTTTCATACTGTCGCATGTCTATCCTAAAATTTTTGAAGACGCCTCTAGAATCTAAGGGTTCTAAATTTCTTGCTATTAAAGCAAGAGATTGTTCGTCTTCTCTAATACTTTGGTTATTGTTTACCAGTTGTTCTCTTACGACACCAGGTGGTGAGACATATGAGGAAGTAATTTCTTCACTTACATTTTGAACATTAAATGTTGTCGACCCATTGGTATCAGGATCTGTTCCATTTGGTAAAATAGGTTGTGTGTAACTTAAATAATCTCCACGCACCAAATCCAAAGACCCAAATCTTAAATGAATAGGTTGCTCAAATTGAGTAAGGTACATTCTCATAAACCTTACAGAACGTAAATCTGCGATACCACCAACAGCAAATTCTTGACTGGTATTTAATGGGATTCTAAATTGAACCCACCTTGCATTTTCAGTTTGTCCATTTGGTAAAATCACAGATGTTTCTCTAACATCGGTAATATAGTCTTGATTTATACCAGGTTGCGAACTTGTGTTATTATCAACACTCATTTGAGGGAAAATAGGTATTTTATACTCAAAATAACTGTCTATGGTGTTCATAGTGTTATCGCGGTTTATATCTTCCACATCTGGAAACGCAGAGTTACCTCGATTGGTTTCAGTGACCTCTGTGATATTATTCCCTTGATAACCGTTATAATTTTGATACCTTTCTAATATACTTCCTTCTCTGTTAAGGTAAAAGATATAATCGTCATTCGATGGATCTTGTAAATTAGAAAAGTTTGTAAATTTTGCAGCTTCATCTGCATTGTTAAGCCCATCTAAACCAGCATCTTGATTTGTTCTTGCTTCACCTTGAGTATCAAAGGCATAAACTAGAGATTGTTCGCTTGGTAACTTAGAAAATTCTGTTGTGATTGTATTTGCAGTTCCACCGTCGTCTGGAAGTCCATTTTCATATTGCTTTCTTCCATCTTTTAAAATATCTTCGGAAAAGCTTCCAAGGTTAAGTACAATCTGACCTGCATTTTGATTTGCTGTTATTCCTTCTGCGAAATAAGGATCTAACATCCAGAATTCAATAAACTGAACATTTGCTCTTTCAAAATCTGTGGTTTGCAAACCTCGCATAATACCACCATAATTTTGAGAAGGGTTTGGCAACACATTATTGGTTGCTGCAGGATTGTAATTATACATTCCTCTTTGTGTGGGGTCGTAAGCCAAGTCGAGCGTAAAAATGGTTTGTATCTGGCCTGTAACAATATCTGTATTGGGAAATAATTCGTTTATGAGAATTCTTCTAGTTTTATAGTCAGACAATTCTTGGTCACCAATGGACGCGGGACGTTGAGCACTGTAAAAAATTGGGTCTACAGAATACCAATTTAGTTTTGCTCTATAGTCGTTTATGCTTAATTCGTCATTGGTTGTAAAGTTGCCACTAATGTCGTTTGGGCCTCTTAAACCTACTGGAACACTGGACAATTCCCAAGGCTCAGGATTTAATAGCGAAATGGCCGTTTGAGAGCCTTCGAAGTCGTCCACATAAGATGTAGTTTTGCCATTAAAGTCGTCAGAGTTTGGCGAACTTGGACTTAGGAATGCCACCTCTCCTCTAATCGAAATATTTGACTCAACATCTGTATCGATATTAGGAAGTTTGTTGACTAGCCTTGTAAAAAATGGAACTTCTGAAGCATAATTGAAGTTCATTCCAAACATGGTGTTGTTAATAGGTTCTTGGCTAAAATCGGCTTTTTGAGTTAAAGGCCTTTCATTCAGGTTTAAAAATGTTGCACCTATCAAAAGCTTTTCATTAAACTGATGCTGAACATCGATACCTGTAAAACGTTTGGTTTGTCGTCCAAAAAGGGCATTATTTTCAGTTGAAACATTAATAGGAGTATTGGATGCCAATAAAGCTTCGTCTAAAATTTGGACACGACCAAGCTCGTAATCCACCACATAATCAACACCTTCCTGAAGCGTTCTTCCGCCAGCAGTAACAGTTACGGAGCCTCTTGGTACATTGAATGCGCCTAATGGAATACCATCTTGACCAGAAGATTTATAACGTCCTTTCAGTTGAAATTTATTCTTTTCAGCTTCATTTTGAAGTGCTTGAACTTTTGTTGTGGTGTATAAGGATCTAAAAACGTAAAAATCCTGATTTTCGTTATAGGTTAAAGGATTATTATAATCTTCAATTCCTGAGTCCGATAGTTTATTAAATAGATATTCTCCAAAAGGTTCAACTTTAGTAAATTTTATAACACCATTTTCCGTATCAACGGTAATGTTTGGTACAAAATCGAAAAAACCGTCTCCAGTACTAATAGGGTCTAAGTTGGCATTTAAATTATCTAAATCAAAAACATTTAAAAGGTTGGTTTCTGCAACGTCATCGGGAAGTGGAGTGTTTCCATCTGGCGCTGGATTTATAAAGTTAAGTGGTTGAGGATCTGTAAACAGAATATTCATCCTAAACCCGTCTTGCTCCAATCGAGACCCATCAAGGTTGTAGAAGTTTTTCATCATTAAATCCCAAATTGGCTCACTAACATTGGTAACAGGACTTTTTAACATTTTTACGACCAATGACTGGTTTTGAGCGATTTGACCGCCCTCTTGATCAGGGTCTTGTATGGGTTGAGACGCATCTACACCGTCATTTCCAAATTCGCCAACTTGATACACTTTACCGTTTGAAGTGTATTGAAAAGCAACACCAAGAACCTCGTCGTTAGACAATCGTTGGTTAAGGGTAATGTAACCCAGTTCTTCATTCAGGTAGTATTCGTTGGGTTGAAGTTCTCTGGCATTTTCAAGAATACCATAATCACGACCTTCTTCGACAATTCCAGATGCTGTTCCAAAACCTTGAACTACAGTTGCGATTTCTCTAATCTCTGGCGTCAAAATTGAATTTGTACCAGAATTGATTCCAAAAGGATTAAAATCGTTATTTGGGTTGTCAGGAAATTCTGATGTTGTATTGATAAAGTTTGCAATCGGTGGGGGAATTGGGTTGCCTTCATTATCCAAATTAAGACCTACTCGCTCAGGATCAGATTCTCCTAAATCTTGAATCGCCACAATATTTCTTGCATTGGCGATGGTCTGAGGATTATTAGTTCTATTGGTCACCCAAATCTGTACACGTTGTATTTGAATTCGAGAATTGATAAAAGGATAATTTTCAAGGGCTTTATCGTACTCGTCTCTAAAAAATTGAGCTAAGAAAAAGTGACGGTTTTCGTCATAGTCCAAAATAAACTTGTCATATTCTCTTACCGTTCCACCACCTTGGACACTTACATTTTGCCTCTCCGAATTTAATTCTGAAAATACACCTGTAACCGTGGTTTTCCCAAATTTGAGCGTTGTTTTTACCCCAAATAAACTCTGAGATCCTTGAATTAATGAAGAATTCAAAGGCATATTTACATTACCAACTTGTATGTCTTGTAAGATGGTATCTTCATTCAAATCTGGTGTTGGATCAAACTGAAGTCTTATTTGATTCTGAAAATCGAATGTCGATTCCGTGTCGAATTGAGCATCTACGGTAAGCCGAGTACCGACTTTGGCTTGCATACTTAACCTAATGGCTTGGTTAAAATCAAAAGACAAATTACTTTGGTTTCGAGGCGATAAAACAGGATTGTCTTGCTTAGAATACAAGACACCTAAATCGATTCCAACAGAACCTTGCGGTATGACCTCAATCTCATTACTTCCAAAAATTGAAGAGAAAAAATCGTTATTTACATAAAAAATCGGTAGCAGATTTCCTTGTTCTTCTTCGTCTCTTCCACTAATGGCGTCAGATTTACTTTTAAAATAAGCCATCATTCGTTCCCTCAACACAAGATTTTGATACTCTTCTCTAGTAAGTATTAAAGGGTAAATGGTATTTAAATCACCTATTTTTTCTGTGTAGATGTACCTGTCAAGGATTTGATCGTAAGTATATTTTGACTGAATACTTGATGGATTTGGAAATTTTAAGCTTCCTAGAGCAAATCCAGTTTTGGTAGAGTCTACTTGTGTTTCATCTTGACCATAAAATATATTACAACTCAAAGTAGTTATAATAAAAACTGCAATTTTAAGTGCCGAGTTTAATTTAAAATGCTTTAAATCTTTCAACGGTGTTATAAGTTTTTTAGCGCTAATTTTATGATATCCTCGATACTAGATTCTGGATTATTCTTAAGAATTTTATTTACAGAAATTTCAGCTTGTTTTTTAGAGTATCCTAAGGTTATCAATGCAGATAACGCCTCATCTTTGTTAGTATTGTTTTTAAATGGTAAAACTTCACTGGATGTGTCTATTTTAGTGATTTTATCCTTTAAATCGATAATGACACGTTGTGCTGTTTTAATCCCAATTCCTTTTACGCTTTTTATTGTATTTACATCTCCTTCGGCAATTGCCGTGACGACCTCTTGAGGAGTTAGCGAAGAGAACATCATTCTAGCTGTCGAAGCGCCAATTCCAGAAACACTAAGTAGTTTTATAAAAACATCTCTTTCCACTTGGTCCATAAACCCATATAAAATTTGGGCATCTTCGCGCACGTAGAAATAAGTGAAAATTTTTATGGCTTCGTCCTTAGGTAATCTTTCATAGGTGTAAAGAGAAATATTAACCTCATAGCCTATTCCATTACAATCTATAATTATTTGGGTTGGAGACTTTTCGACTAACTTTCCTCTTAAAAAGTAAATCATAAATTATCGTTAAAGGCCTCAAAAGTAAGAAAATAATCGGAAGTATTCTTCGATAATGCCCATTTAAAAAAATATGAATAAAATAATTACTTAACATCATGTTTTTTAGGAGATAAGCTGGGTATATCAATTCAAATAAAAATCTTAAAACGCCTTAAGTTTTGTATATTTGTTAACCTTTATAATTAAATACAGACCAATAGTACAAATCCATAACTTTTTAAAATGAAATCAATACTTAAAATCGTACCGTTATTTATCATGTTTGCATTTGCTTTTTCTTGTGATGAAGCCGACGAACTTACAGAAATCGATGTCAAACAGACCATTTCCAGCACAATTAATGTCGATGTTCCAGATGCCCAAGGTGCTGCCATTTCTTTCAATTCGTCAAGAGTGATTGATTTATCTACTATCGAGGAAATTCAAGGCAACTCTGACCTTATCGAAAGTGTAAGCATTGACGTGATTACTTACGAAATTCAGAATTATACGGGTGCTCAGGATGCGACAATAACAAATGCATCCATGACCTTTGGATCCACAACGGTGCAAGTTTCCGATATCAATTTGCAACAAGCGGATACAAATAACACTGTCTACAGAATAGAAAATACAAGTCAACTAAATGCAATTAGCAATGTCCTTCAATCCAATGCTGAGGTCAATGTTGAATTTGATGGCACACTAGATTCTACACCAGTTACTTTTGATGTTTTGTTAAAAGTTGATGTGACAGTCGTTGTCGATGTGCTCTAAACTTTTTCTTTCAAAAAAAACGTATCTCTATAAAATCTGACCTTAAGGATCTAATAGATTATTCTAATTTAGATTGATATACAGATATGTTTTTTTAGTCTATTTTTTCTCTTTATTTTGGGCATCTAAAGCTGCAACGGCGGACATATTAATCATTTCTTCCACACTTGCTCCTAGCTGAAATACATGTGAAGGCTTATTTAAGCCCATCAAAATCGGACCTATAGACTCGGCTGTTTCCAATTCTTTGAGCAATTTGTAAGTGGCATTGGCAGCATCCAGATTAGGATAAATTAAAGTGTTTACCTTGCTGTCTTTGAGTTTGCTAAAAGAAAATTTGTCATTTCTCATTCTTCTATTCAGCGCAAAATCGACTTGTAGTTCGCCGTCCACTTTAAGATGAGGATAATGTTCATGGACAAGACTAACAGCTTCCTTTATTTTTTTAGCTTGTGGATGCGTCGAAGAACCAAAATTACTATAAGACACCATCGCCATGATAGGTTCTATTCCAAACATCTTCACCGCATAAGCTGTCATTTGTGCGATTTTGGCGAGTTCTTCAGCATTTGGTTCTATGTTTATAGAAGTGTCGCTGATAAAAATAGGCCCTTTGGAGGTGTTTAAGAGGTTGGTTGCTGCGATTTTGGAAACAGCAGGATCTTTGCCAATAATCTCCAAAATAGGTTTTAGGACTTTGTTGTAGGATCTAGAATATCCTGAAAGCATGGCATCTGCATCCTCTTCAACAACCATCATGGCGGCAAAATAGTTTCGCTCACGCATCAATTTTTCCGCTTCATAAAGCGTAATACCTTTTCGTTGTCGTTTTGCCCAAAGTGTTTTGGCGTACTTTTTTAGCAACGGAATCTGTTCATCAGATTTTGGGTCAATGATTTTGATGTGTTGGCTATCAAAATCCAACTCTTCCATCAACTCTAAAATAATTTCCTTTCGTCCTAACAAAACAGGAATCGCTATTTTGTCTTCATAAACATATTGAGCGACCTTAAGAACATCTATCTGATCTGCTTCGGCATAAACAATGGTTTTTAGATTAGATTTGGCCTTATTCATCATCAGCCTGGTAATCTTATCTTCGCTGCCCATTCTTTCCAATAAGGATTCTTTATAATGTTCCCAATTGAGAATGGTTTTTCTGGCAACACCTGTTTTGATCGCGGCTTTGGCCACAGCTGGCGGCACCTCTGCAATCAATCTAGGATCAAAAGGTTTGGGTATAATATATTCTCTTCCAAAATGAAGCTTAGTTTCGCTGTAAGCTAAATTAACTTGTTCAGGTACAGGTTTTTTTGCCAAATTTGCTAAAGCAACTACGGCGGCCATTTTCATTTCTTCATTTATTTTTTTGGCTTGTACATCCAAAGCGCCTCTAAAAATAAATGGAAACCCTAGCACATTATTCACCTGATTAGGAAAATCAGAACGTCCAGTGGCCATGATCACATCTTCTCTTGTTTTTACGGCCAAATCGTAATCTATTTCTGGGTCAGGATTTGCCATGGCAAAAACTATTGGGTTGGAGTTCATGCTCAACAGCATTTCCGAAGTAACCAAGTTTGCCACAGATAGCCCAAGAAATACGTCGCTGCCTTTCATCGCATCTGCAAGAGAATCGAAATCTTTGTCCGACGCAAACTGTTTTTGTCTTTCTGAAAGATGAGATTGTCCTTTTCTTAGCAAGCCTTTGCTGTTAAACATTACAATGTTTTCGGTTTTTGCTCCAAGTGCGACGTACAACTTTGTACACGCAATAGCCGCAGAACCTGCACCAGAAACAACGATTTTTACATCTTCAATTTTTTTATCAGCAATTTCTAATGCGTTCAAAAGTGCAGCGGACGAAATAATTGCAGTCCCATGTTGGTCATCGTGCATGATAGGGATGTCCAATTCTTCTTTCAAGCGTTCTTCAATTTCAAAAGCTTCTGGGGCTTTTATATCTTCTAAATTAATGCCACCGAACGTTGGCGCAATATTTTTTACCGTTTCAATAAATTTTTCTGGATCATTTTCATCAACTTCGATGTCAAACACATCGATATCTGCGAAAATCTTAAACAGTAAGGCTTTTCCTTCCATGACAGGTTTGGACGCTTCTGGGCCAATGTTGCCAAGGCCTAAAACTGCAGTACCATTGGAAATTACACCGACTAAGTTGCCCTTATTGGTATATTCGTATACGCTCTTTTTGCTTTTGTCGATTTCTAAACATGGCGCAGCAACACCTGGAGAATAGGCTAGACCTAAATCGTGCTGTGAAGCATACCTTTTGGTGGGAACTACTTTTGTTTTGCCAGGAAAAGGTAATCTGTGGTATTCTAAAGCTTCTTTAGCTTGTTTTTCTTTCGATCCCATTCCTTAGTTTAAAGTGTTTAATGCAAATTTTAAACGATTAATAGCCTCTGTTTTTCCCAAAAGTGAGACCATTTCAAACACATCTGGCCCTTTCATATCTCCCACAAGCGCTAGTCGTAAAGGCATCATGACTTTTCCAAATCCTAAACCTTGGTCTGTGATCCACCCTTTTATTTTAGGTTGAATTTGTTCTTTAGAGAAATCAGTTTCAGCTTCTAAAAAAGAAATGAAATTTGTCATAATAGGCGCGGTATCTTCTTTCCAAGCTTTTTTTGAAGATTTTGGATTAAATTGAGTTGGTGCTTGAAAGAAAAAATAACTTTCGTTCCACAAATCAGGCATAAATGTCAGTCGCTCTTTTAATAAACTCACTATTTTTAGGGTAAAATCTAGAGTAGTTTCGATTTGTTTTTCTGCCCTCAACCAGTCTTTGAATTCTTCAGCTAAAACAGAATCATCTACCTTTTGAATGTATTGGTGTTGAAACCATTTTGTTTTCTCAGGATTGAATTTGGCACCTGCTTTATGTACCCTTTCAATACTGAACTTGTCTACCAATTCTTCTAAGGAATAAAGCTCTTGCTCGGTGCCGTCGTTCCAACCTAAAAGTGCCAACATATTGATGGTGGCTTCCGGCAAATAGAATTCTTCTCGATAACCAGACGAAATCGCTCCAGTTGCTGGATCTTTCCATTCTAACGGAAACACAGGAAACCCATGTTTGTCGCCATCTCTTTTGCTCAATTTTCCTTTCCCGAAAGGTTTTAATATCAATGGAAGATGAGCGAATTTTGGGGCTTTCCATCCGAAAGCATCGTACAACAAAACATGTAGTGCTAAAGACGGCAACCACTCTTCACCTCGAATAACATGAGTGATTTCCATTAAATGATCATCGACGATATTGGCAAGATGATAGGTCGGCATCCCATCGCTTTTAAATAAAATTTTGTCGTCTAAATCATTGGTTTTTATTTGGATATTTCCTCTAATATTGTCTCTAATAGCAAGCTGTTTCGCCATTGGCATTTTAAATCTGATGACATAAGGTTTTCCGCTTTCTATGTATTCTAAAGTTTCCTTTTCGCTGACTTTTAAACTGTTATTTAGCTCGTTTCTGTTATGAGCACCGTATATAAATTTGTCGCCGAATGCCTCTTGCTCTTGTCGCAATTTGTCGAGGTCTTCGGGAGTGTCAAAAGCGTAATATGCATGGCCATTGTCTATAAGTTGTTGGGCATAATCCTTATATATGGCTTTTCTTTCGCTTTGGCGATAAGGACCGAATTCTCCATCATGAAATGGTGATTCGTCTGGCGTAAGACCACACCAGTCCAAGGCTTCTTTAATATAATCTTCGGCACCTTCAACATACCGAGAGTTGTCTGTATCTTCGACTCTTAAGATAAAAGTACCTTCATGCTTCTTGGCAAAAAGGTAATTATAAAGGGCCGTTCGTAAACCTCCTATATGCAATGGTCCTGTTGGGCTTGGCGCAAATCGTACTCTAACCTTTGAATTCATTTTCCGTCTTTTTTGCAAATATCTCAAAATATTTACGGGCTAGGAAAAGTGTTGAAATTTATTTTAGATTTAAAAAATTGCCGCTCCAAATCATGTGTGTTTTTGGTTGCAAGTTTCGGGTTTTAGTAGTTTCAGGTTTCAAGTTTCAGTACTGTGAAGTATTAAGTACAAAGTATTGAGTAAGAATTTGTATTTATAAACTAACCTAATAGCTAAAAGCTACTAACTACTGGCTACCCTCTAATCACTAAAATCTAATAACCTGAGTTATATTAATATATGCCTGTTTTTTAGTTAGGATGTACTTAATAATATTTCCATTTATAAACACCCCTATAATCTTCCCATGGGGATATATTCGCTACTTGTATCCTCCCTTGAGGGAGGACTAAGGAGGGTGTTTATTGACTTTCAATACTTTATGATAGTTTTTATAATCGAACTCAGGTCAAATAACTAAAAGCTACCCTCTACCGACTACCGACTACTCGCTAAAGAATTTATTCGTAATGACCTAAAGCTGAAATTACAACAACTATTTTATCAGGTTTTTCAATGATTTGGTAAATTAATCTGTCTTTTTTATTCAGGCGTCTGCTCCAGAACCCTGATAGGCCATGTTTGAGTTGCTCTGGATTTCCTATGCCTGTTTTTGGGTTAACTTTTAGCTCCTCTAGTATTTGGTCTAATTTAGAAATATCGCTTTTGTTTCCAGATTTTGTAATCTTCTTAATATCTTTAAGTGCTTTATTCTCTAAAATGATTTCATATCTCATGATAGTTATTTAAGCTAATTTATTTACCAAACAACTCTTTTCTTAATTCATCTGTATATTCAACTACATTTCCTTGTTTAGCACTTTCAGCTCGCTCTAGTATTTTCTTTACAAACTCAGGATTATATGGGCTTTCTTCAGTTTTAGCTTCTGTTTTAAAGCTAATGCCAAATGCTTTTAAAAACTGCTTTATGGCTTTTGCTTTTTTAGCATCGGTTTGAATTACAATAGTTTCCATAGCTAAGAATTTAATCAAATATACATAAATTATTCTGAGGTTTAATTTAGGTTTAAAGTCTTCTTGTAAAGTGAAGTGTCTTCAAAAATAGTTAAAGCTTCTTTTATAACGTCTGCATTTTTGAGGTCGTGCTCGTAAATGCCTTCGTTATAGGCGTAATGCTTTATGATTTGATCTGTTAAAATTGAAGAAATTTCTGTTTTGTAAATGTCAAAGAAAACGTCTTTTTCTTTAGCTAAATTATTTTCTAGGCCTTTTAGGTTTTTTATAAACTTGTCGTCGAAATTTTCTAAGGCCGCTGTTTCGATCAGCTTTTCCAGAGCCTTGTCGGTTTCCGTGGATAAGTTGTAGTCTTCGTTTTTTACAAATTTTACAAATGATTGAAAAATTTTGTCATCAAGTTGAAATGTACTGACCTCTAAATTAGGATTGTCGTAGTAAAATTGATTGGCGAACTTTAAAAACAACAAATCCTTGTCCAACTGTTTGGTAAAGTCGCTTATTTGTTCTGCATCGATAGAAATATCTGGATTTATGCCTCCTCCATCGTAAACAGTTCTTCCGTTTTTGGTTTGAAAGGCTTTGGATTCTTCAACCGATTTTCTGATGGATTTACCGTCTTTATACGTTAATGCCTGAATGCCTCTTCCACTTGGTAAAAAATACCTAGAGATGGTGATTTTCACTTGAGTGCCATATTTAAGAGGTTTTGGGCGTTGTACTAATCCTTTTCCAAAACTTCTTGCGCCAATAATCACGGCTCTATCTAAATCTTGCAAGCTTCCCGAAACTATTTCGCTGGCGGATGCACTGTTGTCATTAATGAGAACTGTCAACGGAATGTCTGTATCTAGAGGTTCTTTTTTGGTGACATAAGTGTTATTGAATTTTTCAATTTGAGATTTGGTGTAAACAATCAGCTGGTCTTTAGGGACAAAAATATTACTCACGTTAACCGCTTCTGTTAACAGGCCACCAGGGTTTCCGCGTAAGTCTAAAATGAGCTGTTCGGCGCCTTGACCTTTTAACTCTAGCACCGCTTTTCCCACATCTCTAGATGCAGTTCTCGTAAACTGACTTAGCACAATATAACCTGTTTTGTCATCGGCCATGCCATAAAATGGGACAGCGGTTTCTTTGCCAAAACTGCGTTTTAGAGTGATCGATTCGCGCTTGTTATTTCGCATGACCTCCAAATTGACACTTGTGTTTGGTGTGCCGCTTAATATGTTATCCAGATTGTCTTTAAAATCTTCTAGCGTCAAGCCGTCGATTTTTACAATTTTGTCCCCTAATTTCAAGCCCGATTGATCGGCAGCTAAGTCCTTTTGAATGTCGGTAATGATAATTTCGTCATTTACATTTCTAAGGTTTAATCCCAATTTTGTATAACTGGCAGAGCGCTTTATCCTGGAGTTTACCACATCTTGTTCGTTATAAAAATTGGTGTAAGGGTCCAAATCTTCTAACATTTTCACAATGGCTGTGTCCATCAACTCAGCGGGATTTACCTCGTCTACATAATTCATGTTCAGCTCTTTATAGAGTGCTGTAAAAATTTCAATTTGTTTGGCAATTTCAAAAAAATCACCTCTGTAAGCCGTAAAACTGCTTAATAAAATCGCCGAAACTGTAGTGATGATGATGTATTTAAATCTTTTCATAGTCTGTTATTGATACTATTGTTGCTGATGATGCTTTTGTTGTTGAAATTAAAAAATAATTGGGGTTTTAAAGTTTATTTATTCAACTTTTTTATGCGTTTATTATTGCTTTTTTAATTATTCTAGTTGTCACGGAACTTTTTCCTAAACTCATTTATTATTTCTTCCCAATAGGCATCTCGTTCTTCAACAGTAGATGAAACCACTTTTTTTTCTTCTAATTTTGCTTTATTCAGTGAAATGGGGTGCGCTTTTAACGGGGCATTATATCTTGCTTCGTATGTGCTTGTCCAATCTACTTTTCGTATCATAATCGGAATAATTTTCTTGTTCAACTGCCTTGCAACTTTTATTCCATTTCCTTTCAGTAAAAAAATATTCTCCAAAAAATTAGTATTAAAATTAGGGATTACATCGAATAGCATTTTACTTTAAACTTGAAATCTTAATAAATGGAACTCATATTTTAGAAAAAAAATGCGAACAAAGTAACGATAACCTGTTCAATCTCGCTTCCTTTTCAGCAATCATATAACCAGCATTAAAAATTGTTTAAGGGCTGTTTTTGTGGGTAATTAGTATATTTAGAAAAAAATACCAAATGCGCATTTTTACAATTATTACAGTACTGCTTATTTTCAATGTTAATTTGTCAGCTCAAATTTTATCTGAACGGGAACGCGCCGACTTAAGAGATGAGATTTTGGCGGATCGATTTGATCACCTTCTTCCACAATTGATGGATAACGCCAACATCGACATGTGGTTGGTGATTTCCAGAGAGTATAATGAAGATCCTGTGATGCGGACCATGTTGCCTGCTAAATGGCTAAATGCCAGGCGGCGTACGATTTTGGTGTTTATACGAAACAAGGCAAACAACAGCATGGAAAAACTGGCCATCGCTCGTTATGATGTCGGGAAGAACATCACTTCTGCATGGGATAAAGAGAAGCAACCTGACCAATGGCAACGATTGGTTGAAGTCATTGAACAATACAATCCTGAGACAATAGGCATCAATTATTCGACGTATTTCAATATAGCCGATGGCATTGTTAAAACAGATTATGAAGAATTAGTAGAAGCATTGCCAGCTAAATTCGAATCCAGATTGGTTTCCGCCGAACAGTTGGCCATTTCTTGGATAGAAACGAGAACTGAAAAAGAAATGGCACTTTATGACCAGTTGGTAAACATCACACACGGCATTATTGACGAAGCTTTTTCCACTAAAGTGATTACGCCTGGAACAACCACTACCGATGATGTGCGATGGTGGATGCGACAGAAAATCACAGATTTAGGATTAGAGACTTGGTTTCATCCCATTTTTGACATTCAACGTGCCAAAGCTGAATTAAAATCTGAAAAAGAAGCATTTAGCAAAGCCAAACCCGATATGGTGATTCAAAAAGGGGATTTGTTGCATTGCGATATTGGCATTACCTATGTCATGTTAAATACAGATTGTCAACAACATGCCTATGTTTTAAAGGACGATGAGACAGATGTTCCTGAGTATTTAAAAGATGCGTTTAAAACGGGAAACAGGGTTCAGGATATCATGACAGGTAATTTTGAAAAAGGCAAAACAGGAAATAAAATTTTACTCGAATCTCTTTCTCAAGCCAAAGCTGAAGGCTTACGACCTTCAATTTACACGCATCCTTTAGGCACTTATGGGCATAGCGCTGGAACAACAATTGGCATGTGGGACAGTCAAGGCGGTGTACCCGTCAACGGTGATTATCCAATGCAACACAACACGGTGTATGCCATCGAATTAAATAATACAGTTTACGTGAAAGAGTGGCAAAAAGATGTAAGAATTATGTTGGAAGAAGCAGGTTTCTTTGGCGAAGATGGTTTTCGGTATGTGGTAAAAAGACAAGAAGCGATTAAAGCGATTAAATAAAATTAAAAGCGATTGATGCGTTTTAATATTCAGCCACTGTTTAGATAAATAGTTTTCTGAAACCCACATGCTATCAACTTCGTAAATAGCTTGCGCCATTCACATCGATAATGGTTCCTGAAGAATAAGCCGCTTCTTGAGAGGCTAAAAATAAAATGGCATGAGCAACTTCTTCTGGTTTCGCCATACGTTTAAAAGGCGATTCTCTCAACAGATTTTCTCTTTCTACAGGTGTCAAGGTTTTGGATCCCATTTCGGTATCTGTAAATCCAGGTGCTACTACGCCGACATAAATGCCATGCGGTGCGAGGCGTTTTGCTAAAGATTGACTCATGGCATTTAGTGCTGCTTTACTTGCTCCATAGGCTGGTTTTGTCGGTTCACCTCGAAATGCTCCGCGAGAAGAGACATTTACAATGTGTCCACCGCCAGTCTTCATCATTTCTTTAGCCGCTAAAAACGATAAGTTTGCTGCCGCAAAAAAGTTGGATTGAAAGGTGTTTTGAAAGGCATTGGACCAGTCTTCAAAATCAACCTCGTCGATATCATGAGGTATTGATATGCCTGCATTATTGACCAAAACATCAATTTTTCCAAAAACAGAAACGAAACGCTCAATCAGTTGTTTGGCTTCTTTGGCATCAGAAATGTCGTATTTCAACAAATCATGGCCGACACCTTTCAATTGGTGCAATGTTTCTTCTGCTTTTTGGGTATTCGACTTATAATTTATACCAATACGGCCTCCTTTTTCAGCGAAAGCTAAAGCTGTTGCTTTTCCTATACCTCTCGAACCTCCAGTGATGAGGATGTTTTTGTTTTCAAAATTCATTTACAAAATATAATCCGTTCGAACAAAACTTGATTGTTTACTTGCCAATAAATCCTCAAGAATTTCTGTATTTAAAACATTGTCTTTGGCAGCGATAAATGTTCTTATGGAAAATGAACGCAAAGCATCATGAACACTTAACGTTGCTTTTGCGGAATCTTTTCTTCCGGTAAAAGGATATACATCTGGCCCACGTTGGCAAGAGCTGTTAAGGTTTACTCGACACACTAAGTTGACCAAAGAATCGATTAGCGGCGAAAGTTCTTCCACATTGTTTCCAAAAAGACTGGCTTGCTGTCCATAATTCGAATCTGCCATATCTTCCAATGGCGTGTTGATGTCTGAGAAAGAAATCACAGGAATTACAGGTCCAAATTGTTCTTCCTC
>JAUIFC010000059.1 GCA_030429455.1 Bacteroidia bacterium
AAGCAGAAGCATCAGCAACGTTTTTAGCTTAAACCATAGGAAATGAGGATGGATTAATTATTACTCCTTCTATTATTTAGACTTTAATTTGTAATCATTTATCTTTACAAATTATAAGTCAAACCACATGAAAAAACTGATATTAATGTCTACAATTGTACTTTTTAGTGCTTGTAAAACCGAAACCGAAAAACCTAGTGAAGTAACTTCAGACAATCCATTCTTTCAAAAATGGGAGACACCTTTTGGTATTCCTCCTTTTAACAACATTAAAAATGAAGACTACATGCCTGCTTTCGAAAAAGGCATGGAAGAAAATCTTGAAGAAATTGAGGCGATTGTCAACAATTCTGAGAATCCTACATTTGCAAATACACTTGAAGAGCTAGAACGTTCAGGAAAGCTACTGACCAAAGTTTCAAATGTATTTTATAATTTAACGGGGTCTAATACAAACCCGGAATTACAAGAATTGCAACGCCAATTAAGTCCGATGATGTCGGCGCATTACGACAAAATTTCGCTTAACGAAAAACTATTTGAGCGGGTAAACGAAGTTTGGAAACAGCGCGAAGCACTCAACCTTACAAATGAACAACTTAAACTTCTGGAAGACACCCGAAAATCCTTTGTGCGCAGTGGAGCTTTACTCGACGCTGCCCAAAAAACAGAGATTTCTAAAATCAATTCTAAAATTTCTGAATTAACAACGGCATTTGGCCAAAACCTATTGGCAGAAACCAATGGCTTTGAACTTATCTTGGACAAAAACGAATTGGGTGGCTTGTCTGATGGCATTATTGCAGCAGCAGCAGAAACTGCTGAAGAAAAAATGAATAATGCAGAAACGGAAGCAGACAAAGAAAAATATAAAGACAAATATGTGTTTACACCTCATCGCAGCAGCATGTATCCTTTTCTTACCCAATCTACCAATCGTGATTTGCGACAGGAATTATATAAAGCTTATGTGCAACGTGGAGACAATGGAAACGAAACAGATAATAAAAAAATAGCGGCGGAAATTGCAAAACTTCGAGCAGAACGCGCAAAACTTATGGGTTACGAAACACATGCACATTTTGTCTTAGAAGAACGCATGCTTAAAACACCAGAAGAAGTTTTCGACCTCTTGATGAAGTTATGGAAACCAGCTTTAAACAGAGCTAAAGCCGAAGTGGCTGATATGCAAAAAGTGGTCGATGCCGAAGGCCATGACTTTAAAATAGCTGCCTGGGATTGGTGGCAATATTCAGAAAAAGTACGTAAAGCTAAATTCGACTTGGACGAATCTGCCTTAAAGCCCTACCTTTCTTTGGACAATGTACTAAATGGTGTTTTTGAAACTACTAACAAATTATGGGGCTTAGAATTTGAAGAAATACATGATATCGACACTTATCATCCGGATGCAAGAGTTTGGGAAGTGTTAGATAAAGACGGCAGTCACTTAGGAATTTTTATTGGCGATTATTTTTCTCGTTCAAACAAAAGAGGTGGTGCTTGGATGAGCAGTTTTAAAGGACAATCTAATTTAGACGGCAAAGAACGTCCAGTAGTCGTGAATGTCTGTAACTTTCCTGCACCAGTTGGAGACGACCCTGCTTTATTAAGTTTTGAAAATGTCACAACTTTATTCCACGAATTTGGACATGCCATGCATGGTATATTAAGCAATGTCACTTATCCTAGCATGTCAGGCACTTCAGGACCTCGTGATTTTACAGAATTCCCAGCACAAATTTTAGAACATTGGGCAAGCGAACCAGAAATTCTGAAATCCTTTGCCAAACATTTTAAAACGGGAGAAGTTATTCCAGATGCGCTTATCCAAAAATTGTTGAACGCTTCAAAATTCAATCAAGGATTTGCGAATACCGAATATTTGGCCGCATCGCTACTCGATATGAATTGGCATACCATTACAGCCGATGAAGACCTGAAAGACGCAGATGCTTTCGAAAAAAATGCGCTTTCTGAAATAGATCTGATTAAAGAAATTGCACCGCGCTATCGCACCACTTATTTTGCTCATATTTTTGCAGGTGGTTATGCTGCAGGCTATTACAGTTATGTGCATTCTGCTGTGTTGGATTCGGATGGCTTCGCCGCTTTTAAAGAAACAGGCAATGTTTTTGACCCAGAACTTTCTACTAAACTTAGAACACATGTTTACGAAAAAGGTTCAACTGAAGAAGCCATGAAACTGTACACGCAATTTAGAGGTCGCCAACCTGAGATTGATGCTCTTTTAAAAGTAAGAGGTCTTGACGGCTCAGCTGAATAGCTTAATTATCAAGCCATGAGTTGGACTGAAAGGATTTGTGAATAAAGTTATGCGTATTCTTCAGCTTATATTTTTTGCCGTAAACTGAAACTATAGTAAAATTATGTCTTTTCAAAACTAGATAATCAGCAAATGTATCGGGAAGTATTTTAGAGCAAAAAATTAGTCTCGACACATTTGCTGCTTTTAGTCCAAAAATTCAATCAATCAACTATTTTTAAATTACTTGTCGTCAAATCATTTGATTTACAATTAAATGCGAATTCTTTCAAACATTAATGTTGCCTTCCTGAGAATATTTTCAATTCAAATTGCTTTACATCTCAAGGCTCAATTTGATAACACCACTACAAATGAAGTTATATAGCTCGGTTATATTCATTTTCTTTTTCATTTCGACACAACTTATTTGTGCGCACAATCCAGACGAACTCATAATTGTTGAAATCGAACAAGGTGAACTTAATTTTCAAAATCAAGAAATGACGGAAGAATACCGAGCAGCATTAAAAAGACAGAGAAAACGTCGATTGGCAGCCATGCCTGTGCAAGAAAAATTTTTCATCTTTATGAAAGCTGGTGTAGAACATATTGTCCCTAAAGGATTAGATCATATTTTATTTGTATTGGGTTTATTTTTTTCGAGTTTGGTTTTAAAATCTTTGCTTTGGCAAATCACCGCTTTCACCCTTGCACACACCATTACTTTAGGATTGGCAGGCTTGGGCATCGTTCAGATTCCTTCGGAAATAGTAGAGCCTATCATAGCACTATCTATCGTATGGATTGCTGTGGAAAATTGTGTATTTAAACAAACCTCCAAGTGGAGGCCTTTCGTTGTGTTTGGTTTTGGCTTATTGCATGGTTTAGGTTTTGCTGCTGTCTTAACCCAATATGGCTTACCCGAAGGAGGTTTAATCCCTTCTTTGCTGGCGTTCAATATTGGTGTAGAATTAGGGCAGCTGCTGGTATTGGTTTCGGCAACAGTTTTAGTCTGGTCCGTGAGAAAGAAAAAATGGTATCGGAAAGCTATACAAATTCCAGCCTCCGTTGGTATTGCTTTAGTTGGGTTATTCTGGTTCATAGAAAGGGTATTTATGTAGTCAGTTTATTTGCTATCAATCGAATAGAATCTCCAAAATGATAAAAAGCCTTTCCATATTAACTCTCCTATCTTTACTTTGTATTTCATGTTCAACTTTAAGCAAAATTCAACAGAGCAATAATCAAGAGCTGAACAATTTTAATCAACTCAAAATAATTGAAGGTGATTTCCATTTAAAATCGGATTCCACTTGTGGGGGATTAGATTTAGCTGATGCCTTTAACTTTAAAACAGATTTCAACTGCATAAATCATTCCGATTCTACCCACTTTATCAGGCTATCTACATTGCGTAAAAAACGGCTAAAAGCTGAGCTCTTTCATGCTGACACATTAATCGAAAAAAGGCTGTTTAAAGGTAAATTAAAACATAACTATTTTGTGTTAAAACCCTATTTTTCAGCTACCTCGAAGTATGGCGTTTTAAATGCAATAAGAAGTCGACAAACAAGAGTTGGTGTAATGCAAAATGGAAATCTAACTCTAGACAGCCAAAATGGAGGTTGTGGTCTGTTTCTTGTTTTACCCATCATTTGTACTTCTAATAGTCATTACAATAATGAATTTCAAAGAATAATTTACAGAAAAAATTAAACACTTATAGTCTTTTGATTTTCAAAAAATTTATAGTTTCGTTTTATGCGATATGTATTTCTAGTTTTCTACTTTTTTTTATCAATTCATGCAAAAGCGCAATTCTCATTTTCCGGTCAAATCGATGCAGAGGAATGGGACACTACGGTATATCTTTCTGTAGTCGAAGATTACCGAAAGCTCTCTGGCATTTATACAGATCAGGTCATTGCAAAAACCAAAGCAAACGCTAAAGGTTTTTTTCAATTTAACGGCAATCTTCTAGAAAAGGACAATAGAATTTATAGAATTCATATCGATAAATGCTCTGAAAACCAACAGGAATTCAACCACTTTAATGGCTACTGTGAAGACAGCATGGAATTTTTGTTTATTGCCAATAACACGGATACACTTGAATTGCCAGCATCGTTTGACAATCAATTATTCTGCTTGGTTGAATCCAATAACCCAAAAGCAGATGCGTTTTTAAAAATCGATTCGTTAAAAAATGAAATGCGTTTTGCCTATAGCGAAGTTAGAAGTGAAGCCAGCAAAAAACTAAACAACAAAAAGTGGTTTAAAACCTTTCAGGATTTTGGAGAACAACTTGAGGAACCTTTGGCCGAACTCGCAATATACAGCTACCTCTCAGACCGTAGAGGCGAATTACACAACTTTTATCTAGAAGACCTCCGAAACAACACCTACTATGCTGAATTGAGAACTCGACTTGAAGAAGAATACCCAAATTCCAGTTACACCAATCAATACAAAAATGAAGTTGAAGCCGACCTCTTTCGTATAGAAGAATCTCTAAACACCTCTTCTAGGTTTAGTTGGACGGCATTATTGAGTGTTCTTTTATTTATTTCGATTGGGATAAATATTATTTTTCTAGTTGAAAAAAGGAAGCAAAAACAAACTAAAACTGAAGATTTAAAAGCCAATCTTTCCAAACAAGAACAAGTGGTTTTGGAACTTATTCTCGAAAACAAATCGAATAAAGACATCGCTGAAGCCTTATTTTTAAGTGTGAGTACTGTAAAATCGCATACCAATAACATCTATAAAAAACTCGATGTGAATTCTCGTTCTGATGTTAAATCTTTATTTTCTAAATAGTTAAAAAAACCAAACTCGGTACTAGTACCAAATTCCACCCTATGTCTTTCTACTTTTTTAAATGAATCTATGATGTTTGTGGCATTGTTAATCATTAAAAATATAAAAACATGAAAATTACATTACAACTATTCAGCGCTTTGGTAATCGCAGCTTTTCAGTTTATTAGTTCACCCGAAGAAAAGACCACTATCACTCCAAAAATGGCAGTTTTAGAATTTGAAGAAGACACTTTAGACTATGGTACTATTTTACAACATTCTGATGGCAATCGGGTATTTAAATTTACAAACACAGGCGACGCACCTTTGGTAATTGCAAGTGTTAGACCTTCATGTGGTTGCACCGTTGCGCATTATACCAAAGAAGCCATCTTACCCGGCAAACAAGGCGAAATAAAGGTGAAGTACGACACTAAACGACTTGGCGGTTTTAACAAAAGTATTCGAGTCCAATCAAATACTGAAAACGGCACTAAACTTCTTAGAATTCGAGGTACTGTAGTAGCCAAATCTTGATACTTTTGAGCAATTAGAAAAGCAAGCTTGCAAAACCCACTATTACACTGGCAAAACTACTCAACGGTCAGTAAATTTTCAACAGGAATCGTATAGAATTGCTTTTCAACACCACACCGAACATTCATCTATGTAAAGTAAAATCAAGTTGGTCATAATAGTTCTTATTCATCTTGATTTTACTTTTATTTCAACAATTCATTCAATTTTTTAAAAACAAAAACATGCATAAAACAATCATACTATGCTTGATGTCTATTTTTATTCTAAAAGTAAATGCTCAAGACATCAATTTAGAAATTACTGAACCTTCAGGAACAGCATACTTATTAGGACCAATTAATAAAGATGGACTGATGGGCGAGAACTATAGCTCATGGTTTACTGCAAACTTTGAAAATTACAATCCAAACCCCAATTTGATCGAAGACCTAAAAACAAAACTGAAAGACTATGACCTCCTACTATTTATGGGCACTTGGTGTGGAGATAGTAAACAAGAAGTTCCTCGCTTGCACAAAGTTTTGGAAGCATCGAATTTTCCAATGCAGAAATTGAAAGTCATAGCTGTAAGTCGCGAGGCACATATGTATAAACAAAGCCCTCAGCATGAAGAAAAAGGTCTGAACATTCACAGGGTTCCAACACTAATCATTTACAAAAATGGACAAGAAATCAATAGAATTGTAGAACATCCTGTCGAATCCTTCGAAGAGGACATCTATAAAATCATTACTACCGAAGATTATCAACCTCGTTATCCTTTGGTGACAGAAATCCATTCGATTCTGACTAAAAAAGGCCTAAAATGTTTTAAGCGAAAACAAAAAAAGCTCATTAAAACGTATAAAGAAAATGCAACTAGTATATACGCGTTAAACACTTATGCTCGTGTGCTGTATACGTCGAATCATGTCCAAGAAGCCATTGAAATCTTTCGCCTAAATACTCAAATATATCCCAAAGAAGCCATGCCTTATATGAGCCTTGCAAATACGTTAGGTGCCAACGGAAAGAAAGAGGAAGCAATTATAATCCTTGAAAACGCTCTAAAGATTTTACCAAAACATAAGGATTTAGAATCCAATCTAAATGTGATTAGGAATAACTAGACCATTTTCATAAAATAGGCAACTTGAAGCCAAAAAAAAGCGATACAAATTTTAGTATCGCTTATAATCTTTTTAAAACTAAATTCTATTTAAAGATAAACCTGTAAATATCATTGCCATTAGCAAATAAGACAAGAGCAATGAGCAATACAAACCCTACTAATTGTGCCACTTCCAGGACTTTTTCATTAGGTTTTCTACCGCTTACCATTTCGTACAATAAGAATACTACATGTCCACCATCTAAAGCTGGAATTGGCAGAATATTCATAAAGGCTAAAATAATCGAAATCAGAGCTGTCGTCATCCAAAAAGCCTGCCAGTCCCAAAATGGTGGAAATAAACTTCCTATAGCTCCAAAGCCACCAACCTGTGTTGCTCCTTTGGATGTAAAGACATATTTAAATTGTTCTATATAATCATGTAGCGTCCAGTACCCAAATTCGATGCCCTCGTAAATACTTTCACCAAACGAATAATCTTGTTTATTAAAGTTTACAGCGTCCATGTCGGTCGGCACCATGATGATGCCTACTTTTTTATCTTCTGTCAAGACGATATCTACAGCGCTTATTTGTCCTTCACGCTCGAAAGTAATTGTAGCAACACTATCATTTTTTCTATGGTTTACTAAACCATATGTAAAATCGGTTTGGTATTTAACTGGATAGTTTCCGATTTTTAAAATTTTATCTTTTTTAAGTAAACCTGCCTTATCTGCTGGAAAACCTTCGTAAACCGAATCGATTTCGAAAGGATACCTATAATCAATGGCATTAATTTGCTCAGATTTAAAAATTCGCATCCCGATATCTTCAGGCAAAGTAATCACTTCTTCTTCGCCATTATCATGCTGAACCTTGACCGTATTGACATCTCTAAACATCAGGTACTTTGTGATGTCTAAGTCGTTAAACATAGCTTCGCCATTCACGCTAACTATTTTGTCGCCTTGTTGAAATCCGAATTGTTCTAATTGTTTGCTTACGCCAAAACCGTATTTGATGTCTTCGCCCTTAGAAAAACTTCTGCCGTAGTTGAAGATGATAAAAATATAAATAAGAACACCTACAATAATGTTGACCGTAACACCACCAACCATAATAATTAATCTTTGCCATGCCGGTTTACTTCTAAACTCCCAAGGTTTTGGCGGTTGTTTCATCTGTTCTTTATCCATACTTTCGTCTATCATCCCGGCAATCTTTACATATCCACCAAGTGGAAGCCAGCCAATACCGTAAACAGTTTCGCCAATTTTCTTTTTAAACAAAGAAAATTTAACATCAAAAAATAGGTAGAATTTTTCAACTTTAGTTTTGAATAATTTGGCAGGAATAAAGTGTCCTAATTCATGAAGAACGACAAGTATAGATAAGCTCAAAATAAGTTGAGCTGCTTTGATCAAAAAGGTTTCCATAGTTAATTTTTATAGAAAAGTTGACAAAAATAGACTTTTCGCTCGGCTTTTAAAAATATACCTGAACTTATAAAAAAGGCTTAACATAAATTTTGTTTTTAACTGTAAATTCAAAAGACTCAGAGTGTTTAAATTTGTAAAAAAAAGATATGCTAAAGTTTTTTTCTAAATATAAATTCTTTGCGGTGGTCATGTTTATTTTATCGGTCATCATAGTGTCGATTATCTACAATTTGTACAAACCTGAACCTCAACTGAAAGTCTATCAGCCCAACGAATTTACCAAAGAACTTGTGGATTCTACCTTGCAACGGGTAAGAAAATTTCACCGTATTGCAGATTTTGAACTTATGAACCAATATGGAGATACAGTGACTTTGGCAAACTTTGAAAACAAAATTTACCTTACAGACTTCTTTTTTACCACATGTCAAACTATATGTCCAATTATGACCGATCATATGGAAGTAATTCAAACTGAATTTGAAGACGACGAAGAAGTGATGTTATTATCTCATTCGGTTACCCCAGAAATAGACGATGTTGAAGTCATGAACGCCTATGCGAAGAAACATAATGCCATTAAAAACAAATGGCATCTCGTAACTGGTGACAAAAAAGTGATTTATGATTTAGCCAGAAAATCCTACTTTACTACAAAAACAGACGGCGACGGTGGCAAATATGACATGATTCACACCGAAAATTTCGTTTTGGTCGATAAAGAAAAACGCATTAGAGGTGTTTACGACGGTACAAACCCACAAGAAATCGAACAAGCCATCAGCGATATTAAAACCCTTAAAAAGGAATATTTACTTCAATAGTGTCGCCTCTAATTCTTCTAAAGATTTTCCTTTAGTCTCTGGAATTACACGGATTACAAATATCAGTCCAGCAAAAGCAAATAGACCATAAATCAAAAATGTCCAAGTACTGCCTATGGTCGATAATTCCCATGGAAAAACAAACTGAACACCAGCAGAAACAGCGGAATTAACAAATCCGACTAAGGAAATCGCCAATCCTCTTACCTTTAAAGGAAATAATTCTGAGAACAATACCCACATGACTGGGCCAAGAGAAATCGCAAAACAAGCTACAAAGCCAATAATGCCAATTAGTATGAGCATCGGATTCATACTAATCGCAGCAGTAATGAGTTCAGATTCGTACAATTTTGCCTTTTCTGGACCTAATAGCGATTTCAATTCGTTTTTGTATTGGACGTCGTTTTCAAACGACTTTCCCGCTAATACTATAACTTCGTCTCGGAGTTCTGTGTTAGAAAGTTGATTAATCTTTTCTGAAGTTAAAGAATAAGTCGCTGAGTTAAATCCATAAGCGAGTAATACCATAAAAACTCCAATTCCAGCAACGCCAAAAGCCAATAAAGGTTTTCTTCCAAGTTTATCAATCAGAAGCATGGCCAAAATGGTAAACACCAGATTTGTAACACCTACAAGAATGGCCTGAATAAAAGATGCATCAGTCCCGATTCCAGATTGTTCAAAAATCATTGGTGCATAAAAGAAAACAGAGTTGATTCCGGTAATCTGCTGAAGAACACCAACAACAAGACCAATGGTTATCACCAGTCTTAGAGCTGGTTTAAAAAGTTCTGCAACCGAAGATTTTTCTTTATTTTGATCAGATTCCAATGAATCGATGACAGCTTTCATATCCTTTTCTGCTTGATCTTCTTCATAGAACTTTAGTAAAACAGTTTTAGCTTCTGCTAATTTGTCTTTCATAATCAACCATCTTGGACTACGAGGAACAGATAATAACCCAAAGAAGTATAACACAGCCGGCAAAGCTTCAACTCCTAACATCCAACGCCAATTATTTTCTGCAATTCCCAAACTTTGAACCCAAGAAGCATTAGAATCACCTAAGGACAAAATGTAGTAGTTGCTAAAAAAAGCTACAGTAATCCCAAGAACAATATTCAATTGATTGAAAGACACCAATTTACCACGTTGTTCTGGTGGTGCTATTTCGGCGATATACATTGGTGCTAAAATTAAAGATGCGCCAACACCTATACCACCAAGCATTCTAAAAATTAGAAATAAAATAAAGTTTGGTGCCATTGCAGATCCAACCGCAGAAATGGTAAAGACGATTGCACATATTTTCAACATCGATCTTCGGCCAAAGCGATCGCTTAGAGGTCCTGAGACCATCATGGCCAAAGCTGCAATAATCGTTAGAGAACTTACGGAAAATCCTAATTCTAAATCGGTTAAGTTAAAATCGATTTGGACAAATTTGTTGACTCCAGAAATCACAGAAGCGTCAAATCCCATTAAAAAACCACCCAAAGCAACAATAAGAGCTATTCGAGTAATAAAAAGTGTTTTCTTATTCAAAATAATTTAAATGTAGCCTTGTTAAAAAAAGCGATTACTTTCTTTTTTCATGTTTTACCCAATCCACTTCCATATACCATTCACCATCCATTGGAGAATCTGTGATTTTGGCAAAATTTAAAATGGCAAACATAGGTTCAGGATATTTATCGCCTTCTCCGATGTTTCTGTATATTTCTTTGTCGTCAAGTCTGTAGACCAAATCGCTTCCTTCCCATTCCACTGAATAGGTATGGTACTCGTTTAGAGTAGCCTCAAAATTTCTTCGATGGGTTTCCCAATTACTTTTGTCGCATTCGCCTAGACTCTCTATTGCCCCCGTTGTGAACATATCTTTGTGGTAATCGCCATGATGCTCAAAGATATCTATCTCCCCAG
Organism: Bacteroidia bacterium; assembly: GCA_030429455.1. Taxonomy (GTDB): domain Bacteria; phylum Bacteroidota; class Bacteroidia; order Flavobacteriales; family Flavobacteriaceae; genus Psychroflexus. The sequence continues at coordinate 10,893 of JAUIFC010000059.1, forward strand.
ATCCTGTTAATGGCCAACATACGTTTTCGTCTTCTTCTTGTACCGGCGGTTCATTGTTCTGAGCGCCTAATATCCACCAAGCAGGAAACATACTCTTTTCTCCATTACTGCTTAAACGAAGTCTTGCTGTCCACTTACCTTTGACAAACTCCTTTTTGTTTTTGGAACAAATTCGTCCCGCTACATATTGAGTTTTAGGATGTTTATTACCATGTTTGTCATAATTGTCACATTCCACGAGCTCACCAACGTTTACAACTTTAAGTTTTATAGTACTATTATTTACTTCTCTCGTATTATACATGTTATCAGGCACGTAGCAATGGGTTTCGTTGTTTACCCAAATCCTTTGGTCTTGCCAATTATCTGGATTAAAAATTTCAAAATCGTCAAAAAAATCGACTTCCCAGTCACTTTCCACAATAACTTCAGGCTCGAGTACTTCTTTCTCCATACTTTGTTTTTCTTCTTTTTGTTGTGATTTGTTGCAGGACGAAAGTAGAGCAATACATAGAAGTAATGCCAAATACAATGTTTTTTTCATAATATTTTAAGTTTTAAATTTGAGTCAAGTCTTAGTAAATAACCAAGAAATTCCATGCTATAAAGATAGTACTTTGAAACTAAATTTCAAGATTTTAATTGCGAGAGAATATATAGACCTAGACCTTTCTGTGATACATCTAAAGGTTCCGTAGGTTATTTGAATGAATAGTTTAGAAAATCTCAGATTATTTAAGGATGAACTCTCTTGAAGGTATTATTGTTGAAATTTAAACAAATATCTACAATCAAATTAGTTTATAGGACATCACATATGAAAATTCAGGATTGTGATTAGTCTTGAATAAGACTATTATTTCTGTATCCAGGTTTATCTTTATACCAATCGTTATACTGCTGTCCTCCAGAGGCAGCCCATTCGATAAAGAAATTATAAGCATCATATATCTTAACTCTTTCTTTTGGGGCATCAAAATTATTAATAATACTAATTGCCCATGGGTATCCTGTTTCAGACAAATAGTTAATATTTGGATCAGTAAAGTGTCCTGAGGTTATCCCTAGGTCGAAAGCGAGGCTGGTCGGATTTTTATAAGGTAGATGCACCTCTTGTTTCCTAATCTTTCTGTGAATAATGAATGGATTAAAGGGAGAAGTGCCCAACACATCTGTTGAAATTGGCTCTTCCAAAGTGATTTTAACAACATGTTCATTGGTGAAATTCACAGCGTTATCTGTTAGTATAATTACTGCCTTATTTTGATTAGCCTCAGTGCCATTTGGATTCAGACTTATGTAGTTTTCCGTGTAAACTGTACCTTCTACCTTTCTTACTTGGCTGCTCGACAAGCCCTCTAACTCTATACCTATTGCATTAATAAAAGCCGCTCCATGGGCTTTTACATGACAGTTTAAATCAATTTGAACAACTAAATTATCCGCATTCAAATATGCAATAGTTTGGTAATTTAAGGCAACATCATTAAAATCATAATCCCCATAACTAGGCCATAAGTCTTCAAAGGCAATTGTGCCATAACTTGAATCGTTTGGGGAGTATAAAATAAAAGCCATATTTGGGTCTGTTGGAAATGCATCTTCAGCATCTACAACACCATCGCCGTCCGTATCGGTAACTGATGTATTAGGCGTATATTTATTGACGGTGATTACTGCCAAATCATTAATTATTCTGCCAAAATCTGAATTGTTTCCAGCGTTTGCGCCCCAGACATATTGCCAATTACCTGTAAGAGGGTCTACAATAATTAAATTCCCATTTAATTCGTTATCTGCCAACCATAAATTTCCTGCAGAGTCTATTGTTATAGATGAAGGTGTAAAGGGAATATTTTCCGAAGTAATTCTGATCGCATCATAACTAATACCATTAAAAACACATCTGTACAGACCAGAAAATGTAGTTAAATACAATGTCCCATCGTCTGCAAAAACTATATCTCCGCCGCTGGTATCATGCAACCCATTGATAACCCAATTCTCCAATGTTTCACCTGTATTTGGATCGACTGACATCAAGTAATCATGTCGACCAAAATATAACAAATTGTCATTTGCATTAAAATCTAAACGTGTTCCGCCTACATTTAAATTGGCAATTGTTGTCCATACTTCGGTTTGAATATCAAACCGCATCAAAGGAAAAGGACTTGACCTTCCAACCGAATATAATAGCAAATTTTCTTGATCTACTGCAACAGTCCAGCTGCCCATGGGCATTTGAGAAATTAAAGTATTATTGCCATCTGACGGATTAACTTGAAACAAATCACCTTGACCATTTACACAATAAAAAAAGTCAAGCAGCGTACTCTTGTTTGTTATCGTTGCATTTCTTTGAGATGATTCTTGATAAGAGTAGTTTATTTCATTATTGATTACATTAACTAATTCGCCTGAAAATTTCAAATTATCATCTCTCCTGATGTAAACTTGAGACGTGTATAGTGGTAATGTAATGGTATGTTCGATAGCTCCATTACTAGCAACGCCACTAAAAACTTTTTTATTTATAATGTCATCCTTATAAACATCCTCTGTTACTATTTGGCCAGTTTCATCTTCAAAGGTTTCAGTGCCATAAAAATATTGTTGGTTAGAAGCTACGAATACATCGTAAATTGCAGTTGAGTAATCCTGAATTTTTATTTTTACTTCTTTATGTGTACTGTAGTCAAAACCTTCTGGAATATCTATCCCGTCCAAAGTGACATTATCATCAGGACGGACATTATCCTTAAACTGATCTTCAAAACATGAAGTCAGGAATATTAAGGGTATAACAATGATATATCTTTTTAGTAGGTCCACTAGATATAAGAGTTAAGTTAAGGTTTTAGACTACAAAATAAATACAATTATTTGCTCCATTTTATATTATTCTACAAGCTATTATTATTACTAGACAAACAAACAAATACTTTCGACGAATAGATATCCATTCAACAGCCAAATGAATATCATTTAACATTTTAATAAAAAGCCTCTAAGAAACATACAAAAACCACTGTTAATTTCAATGTCTAAAGTCATGGAAAACCTGCCAACCAAAAGGCATGAATTATAAAAAAATGTAGATTTCATCATTAGTTTCAATAAAAAATATTATTCCAGTGATTAAGCTTATCTCACTATTTGAAAAGGAATTCCCAGATCTTATTAATCTCCTATGACAACTCAATGACTTCAAACTCTCCATGAATTAAGTGAAGAAACATGCTGTGCTAATCTTAAAAGCAATCTAAATAGTGTTTGTGGTAGGCTAAATTTCGTTTTATTTAGCCAATGTATGTCATTCCTTCAAAAATTGTTGAATATTTACGATGACAGAAATCCTATAGGCTTATGAAAAAATTTATCTATATCGCATTTGTACTACTACTTTTAGTAAGTTGTGTAACAGAAAAAAAATCACAATCTACAACTGAAACCAATCGAGGCTTAATTGCAGAAAAGGCTTTGGTAGTAAGTGCCAGAAAAGAAGCTTCAGAAATTGGCATTCAGATTCTTAAACAAGGCGGAAATGCATTTGATGCTATGATGGCAACGGAAATGGCACTGGCGGTCACTTATCCCGTGGCAGGAAATTTAGGCGGTGGCGGTTTTATGGTCTATCGTCTAAATAGTGGCGAAAAAGGTAGTTTGGATTTTAGAGAGAAAGCCCCAATATTGGCATCTAAAGACATGTATTTAGATGAAAATGGCGACATTATTAAATACAAAAGCAGACATGGAGTCTACGCCGTTGGTGTTCCAGGAACTATAGCTGGAATTTTTACAGCACAGGAAAAATTTGGTCTGTTGTCTCCAGAGGAAATCTTGAAACCGGTTATAAAATTAGCTGAAAATGGCTACAAAATCACCAAGAAACAAGCGAATCGCTTTAAAAGATACGACAGTCTCCTTTATATGGTAAATGGCCGAAATACACTTTATCATAAGGGCATAAAAGCTGGAGATACAGTTAAAAATTTAGCTTTAGCTAAAACCCTTTCAAGAATTGCAGCGAATGGAAAAGATGAATTTTACAAAGGCGAAACGGCAGAAACTTTAGTGAATTTCATATCCGAAAGAAATGGCTTACTTCAACTTGAAGATTTATCAAAATATGAGGCCTTATGGCGCGACCCCATCACATTTCAATATGACGATATGACCATCACTTCTATGGGTCCACCTTCTTCTGGCGGCATCTGTTTAAATCAGATTTTAAACATGCTAGAACCTCATGATTTAGAACAATTCGGTCATCATAGTACCAAGGCCATTCATCTTATTGCAGAAGCAGAACGTCGCGCTTATGCCGATCGAAGTCACTACCTCGGCGATCCTGATTTTATAACTATTCCTACAGATACTCTGATAAGTTTAAGCTATGCGCATAACAGGATGGAAAATTTTTCTTTTGATGCGGCTACACCTTCATCAGAATTATCCTATGGCCAAATACCAGGTTTTGAAAGCGAAGAAACCACACACTATTCTATAGTCGATCAGTTTGGCAATGCCGTTTCCGTCACTACTACTATCAATGCCGCCTATGGCTCTAAATTGTATGTCGAAGATCTAGGATTTTTCCTAAATAATGAGATGGACGACTTTAGCAGTAAACCAGGGTTTCCAAACTTCTATGGTTTAGTAGGTGCAGAAGCCAATAGCATTGCTCCAGAAAAGCGCATGTTAAGTTCGATGACACCTACAATAATCGAAAAGGATAATAAACTACACATGGTGGTAGGAACCCCTGGAGGCTCTACCATTATCACCTCGGTTTTGCAAACCATTATAAATGTTCACGAATTTGGTTTGACGATGCAAGAAGCCGTGGATGCTCCAAGATTTCATCACCAATGGCTGCCTGATGAAATTAGGATGGAACCTCATGGTTTTAGGGATAAAGTCAAAGCAGAGTTAAAAGCCTTAGGACATGCCATTAATGAATCGAGATCGCCCATCATTGGAAAAGTAGATGCCATTTTGGTCTTAAAAGATGGCAAGCTTGAAGGTGGCGCAGACCATAGAGGCGATGATACGGCTATTGGATGGTAACTCGGATTAAGAAAGGCTAATTAGACTTGCTAAACATTTTCAATTTTAATTCCTTGACATCATCAATTGCTTTTCCTTTAACTAACCACGAAATTCCAAATGGAACAAGTGCCGTAGTTTCAAAAACAAAGACATAATACTTCATAAACAGAAAGCTGGGTTCTAGAAAATTTTCAATAGCAATAAAAACTACAATAAGAATGACCGATGCAAAAACCATATTCCCACAAAAAGTGTAGAGTTTATGGTTTTGAACATCCGAACCCCTTGTGAATTTAAACCTTGACATCCAACCCATACATAGTATAAAAGTACCAGCTGCCAAAAGATGTGTCAAATGATACCATTCATTCACATGGCCAAATAGAGGCATTTGGCTTGTTTCACAGAGCAAGTCGATGCTCGTGCTTGTGCTGTCTCTGCAATCTGTAGGAATAAAAACCACAATAAGTACGGCAAAGCCAGCAAGATTGGTCAAAAAGTTATCGCTTATTTTCTCTGTTTTCTTATCCTTTTTATAGCCTCTGTACGAAACAAGCAGCAATCCAAAAGATGATAAGACTATTATAAAAATTAGTGAAGATAAAGTACTGTAATAGTAGTGACTAAATGATGCCAAAACTTCCCATTTGCTAATTGGCAAAAGCAAAGGAAGACCTAGACCTAAGGTCCCAATGAGTTTTCGAATACGATAATCGGAGTGTTGCAAATCTGTTGTAGCCATGACGAATCTGATATTTTGACATTAAATTTAAGCAATTACGACCTATTGTCACACCCATGAGCGATTCATTTTCCAAAAAATGACAGAAAATCACGGAAGATTCTCAGATTTTAACTTATAAAATTCATCTTATATGTTAAAGTTTATAATGCCTTATAATTCAACAAATTGTAAGCCACTAAAACGATTTCAAAATATTACGTAAACGTTTGAAATACAGTTTGATATCAATATATTTAACATTAAAATCAGGTCATTTTGAGGTCAGTTTAGCAAAAGGTATTACTATTGCAATGTAAATATCGAATTAAAACTTAATTTGAAAAAGAAAATGAAGTCAACAAAAAAGTGACTTCTTAGACAGAAAAAACTTCGAAAACTACCGAAGTATTACGGCAACAAAAAGTTGCATCACAATTCACAAGATTTTTACTAACCTTAAAAACTTAAAAAAATGAATGTACCGATGTTATGGGCAAACCCTTTTAGACTAAAACTTTTAAGAGAAAAAAATAGAAGAGAAAACTTGTTACACAAACAAGAAAAGGAGCCCTTAAAAAAACAAGACTCGACAAAACTCAGAGCTTTTGAAATGTTGTACAAATCTTTCGCTCTAGGACGTATGTTTTAAAATGATCAGACTTATTATTAACTTTTAAAATCTATTCCCCAAGACTTGATCTTGGGGATTTTTTTGTTGAAAAATATCATATTCTCCACTTGCAATTTTCAACACAAAGCCTTAATCCAATTTTTGAATACAATTCGTTTTATGTAAAGCCTCAATACAGGTCATCATTCAAAAAAGGAATAAGTGCCAAGACCACAGCTTCTGAATAGTAAGACATTCGAGTCAAGACATTTTGGGTTAAAATCCCTACGGCTCCATGTTGCTGTTTTGAGTTTTGGAGTCCAAATACAATATCATCTGCCTCACCTAGCTCTTTGCCTGCCTTAATCAAATCTGCAATTTTTGGTGGCAGAAAGAATGTACTCGTTTTAGATTTTCCAATCTTGCTGTTAGTCGAAATCACTATCCATGCAAAGGCCATCATTTCGCCATTTACGTTCTCGATTCCGCCTTCAAGACCGACATGGAAATACGCTTCCGGCATAACCTGCTTAGCATTCTTGACTCTATTCATAGCTCCTGTAAAAGTTTCTAAGTCGCTCATAGGTTGATCTGCCACTTCTGAAGGCACAGAAATGCCTTGAAAAGAAAACACTTGTTGAGGAAATACTTTTGTAAAACCTTGTTCTACAGCCTTTAATTTAACTGGATTCTTGGAAGCGACGATAACAGTTTTCATATGTAATTGAATATTATTCTTAGTTAAAGTTGATTGCTATGGGCTCTATGACATATCCTTTTTCGTAGAGTAAGTTTAACATGCCATTTTCATAAGGTAAATGTGCAGCACCTACTGCGATAAAGGCTTTCTTCTTTGAAATGATGCTATCAATTTTTTGAGTCATTCGTTGGTTTCTTATGATCATTAACGAATCTTTATACATTTCCAAATTATCCGAACTCAAGTTTTGTTTTAAATACAATTGATAAATATCTTCATAGTCTTCATTATAAATATCAATGGCATATTTTAAATTCTCTAAATTCTTTTGATACGTATTCTTTTCTCCCACAAACAACGAATCATAAGATTTCCAATGCTTGGTAGATTCCAAGGGAAAAATTTCAATCCTATTGATTTTCGCAAAAGCAATGAAATCTTGCTCTGGACTGTAATTGTAGTCTTTAAACAAATCACTTCTCATCATCGGTCTGTCCCACATGAGCAATTGAGTGATTTTCGAAGGTGACAGAGAATCCAAGTAGGGCAGCCAATCGTATAATCCATAGTGAGAAGACTCCACAATTTGATACAACTTTTGGTAATATTCCTTGTCCAGTGTTTTTGAGATGTATTGGCTTTCGGTAGACACAAAGAAATTTGGTGTATTTCGATCTAATTCTTCAAACTGTTCGGGAATGACTTCAGTACAAACAATGTCCGAGGCTTTAATAATAGATTTGAAATACGTTTTCGGAAAGTTTATAAAATTTGTATCTATAATATGAACAGTTCCTAAAATGTGAGAAGACATTTTTGATTCTGGATGTTTCACTTTCCAAAACACTGCATTATTATAGTCATTTTTCGAACAAGAGATGACGATTAAAAACAACATAGAGAATTGAAAAGTAATTCTCATTATCAGATTACGTATTTTGAATTTCAGACACAAACTCAGCAAAAACTTCTTTATGCTTTTCTAAGTCCAAATCTGGCGATACTGAAACTCTGGCAATGTAATCTTTGTCTTCCTCTTTAGTCGTGCCTTGCGTAGATGTAGCTGGAATGGTCCAATAAACGCCTTTCAGCTGACCATAGCTGACACAATATTTACTTTCGTCTGGAATTTGTGTAATCATCATGTTGATGAGCTTAAGGTTAAGCGCTCTTTTGTAAGTTTCGCGCTCTTCATGAGAATCACCTCTTGTTGGTAAATCTAAAGAAAAAACTGAAGGCCTAAAGCCTTGTTGAGCTAAATCTTCAGACACAAAATTAATTTTAGCCTCAGGCAAAACCTCGTGGATAAAATTCACAAATGCTCTTGTATTCAAATACGCATCATCTATCCTCTGTAACATGGAAGGCATCTCCTCCATTAAAAATTCCAACTGTCGAGGTGTTGCTTCATTGTCACATATCTTCAAATGTTTTTCAAGTGAATCTAAGAGATATTCTGCTTTAGCATTAGCAACCAAATAACCAGCTGTAGTTTTCCCTCCACTAGGAAATTTTGAACCAGACACGTATGCAATTGTTTTTACAGAAGACAAAATTTGCCCTTCGCCCAAAAAGTTGTAATTCGGACAGAACGTTTGGTCTAAAATAAAAATGGGTGCAACAGCGGTGGCACCAGACGGCGTGTGTCTTACTTTGGCTAGTGCGAATTGAAGTTCTTCCAAATTTGGAACTTCTACTCTCGGATTTGTTGGAATTTCGGCAATAACTAACGGAATAGCATCTAGTTCGGCAGTTTGTTGCAAAACTGACTCTGTACTTTTTACCATATCATTATCACCGTCAACTTGCAAATCCATAATCCCAACATTATCTATACTTGCAGCAACTCGACGCGCCTGATCATTTGTGCCACCATAACTATTTGGAGGAACTATGATATTGATAGGCTTGTCTGGATAAGTGCTTTTAGCCTTATCAATTAAGCCCATCATTATGACATATTGAATAGATAATCCTGATGAACCAATGAGCGGTCTTGAGGAAGTATGGGTAATCTTCTTGATTTCGTTTTCCACATCTCCCAATCGGCTTTTGCCAGCATTACTTTTTTCAACAGTAGTGCCGACAAAAGAATTTAACACTTTCAAACAATCTGATCGTGTCATGGCAATGGATTCTCGTCGTCGCACATGCTGTATGGCCGAAATATCCTCGCTTGTAGCATCTGAATTAATAATCATTATACTTCCCAGACCATCCAGCATATTCAAATGAAAATCAATAGAAGTCAGACTTGTACTCAATTCTAAGTTTTCATTTTGTGAGATGAAAACAGTTTGTCCATCAAAATCTGATAGCCTAGAACTATTATCCACTGTTTTCA